>CAZLIO010000442.1:0-3962 GCA_964559025.1 uncultured Pirellulales bacterium
ATATTGAAGGAAAGAATCACACAGTATTTTGCAGAGAAGAAAAAGCCATTATCTTTGAAATACATAGACCCCAGCTATATGATTCGCAGCTTAC
Organism: uncultured Pirellulales bacterium; assembly: GCA_964559025.1. GTDB lineage: Bacteria > Planctomycetota > Phycisphaerae > Sedimentisphaerales > Anaerobacaceae > NIOZ-UU13. The sequence goes on from CAZLIO010000442.1 coordinate 95, forward strand.
CCGCCGACTCCAACGATTCTGCATTTTGCGTAATGCTTGGCCAAATCGCTGTCCACGCCGGGATGTCAGGGCGAACAAATATGGTAGTAGGGTACCGGAATCAATACTTCGTTCATATTCCCATATCACTTACTATCCTCAAGAGGAAGAAAGTTGACCCTAACGGCCATTTATGGCAGACTGTTTTGGAAACAACCGGCCAGGCCCGGTGAAAAGGCAAAGCCGGTCACGATTAAGAGCACCTCCAAACAAGTTTGCTCGCGCTACGCAGCGAGCTACTTCGCAGAGTAGTAAGCGTGCTACCCTGTGTTTCGTGGGAAATCCTTGACCCAAGCCCCGATAATTGATATAATTATATTTCACAAAAGGAAATAACCTCGATTTTTTAAAGGAGGGCAACAACTGTTTAATTTAAGCAAACATTTTATTGGCAGGGCGGGGCAAGCCCGACCATTCCTCTCTCGCAGACAAAGCAGAAAATTAACTATTGCCTTGCTTATACTGCTTGCCATCTGTTTATTCGGCCGAGAGGCCGAGGCACAATACGGCGGCGGCAGCGGAGAGCCTAATGACCCGTATCTGATTTACACAGCCGAGCAGATGAATGAAATCGGAGCGGACTCTAACAACTGGGACAAGCACTTCAAGCTGATGGCAGCTATTGACCTGAGCAGCTACACGGGAACATCATTCAACATCATCGGATACAATGATTGGCGCGGCAACAAAGCCTTCAGAGGCGTATTTAACGGCAATGACAAAAATATCTCGAACTTTACTTACACTTCCACGGGTAGAGGTTACATAGGGCTTTTCGGGTACGTTTCTGGAGAAAATTCAGAAATCAAAGATTTGCGATTGATTAATCCTGATATTACCGCAGGAAGCCAACAGTATGTTGGTTCGGTCGCTGGCTTGCTTGATGGCGGAACCATCACCAGCTGCTATGTCCAGGGCGGCAGCGTTTCGGGGACCGGATGGACTACCGGCGGGCTGGTAGGGTCCAGCAGCGGGACAATCAAGAATTGCCATGTCGAGAACATCAGCATTTCGGGAGGAAATGACACCGGCGGCCTCGTGGGAGAGAATTTTTATGGAACCATCACCAGCAGCTATTCGCAAGCCAACGTTTCCGGGAACTCTTCTGCCGGCGGGCTGGCCGGATATAATCCGGGCATAATCTCCAGCTGCTATTCAACCGGCAGCGTTTCCGCTGATGAAGGCGTCGGCGGTCTGGTGGGATACAATGAAGGCACAATCACCACCTGCTATGCCGCTGCAAGCGCCTGGGGTGGTAACGGTGTCGGCGGGTTGGTGGGATTGAGCTGGGGTGCTATCGCTGATTGCTACGCTACCGGCGGTGTTTCGGGAAATGATTACGTCGGCGGCCTGGCGGGATACAACAACAGCTATGCCATAATCGGGAACTGCTATTCAATAGGCGGCGTTACGGGAATGACTAATGTTGGCGGGCTGGTTGGATATAACTATGAAGGTGTAGTCATAAATTCTGTCTGGGATGTCGCAGCCAGCGGACAGTTAAGAAGTGATGGCGGGACAGCCAGGGCAAGGTTTGAGATGCAGAATCCCAATACTTTTACGAATCTCGGCTGGGATTTTGTCGGCCAACCAGACGGACCCCATGACATCTGGGCTGAACCCGCCGGCGGAGGCTATATGATTCTTTGCTGGCAGCTTTCCCCTTTACCGTCATTGCCAAGTTTTTCGGGCGGCACCGGAGAGCCTCACGACCCTTACCTCATCTCAACGGCTGATGAATTGAACAGTGTCGGCCACAATCCAAGACTTATGGAGGCGCATTTTAAGCTGACGAACGATATCAATTTAGCGGGGACCGATTTTTTCATTATTGGAAGCCCATGGTATCCCTACGACGGTGTATTTGACGGTAATAGCAAAAAAATCTCAGACTTTACCTACACCTCTGAGGATACAGGTTACATCGGGCTTTTCGGGAACGTTCATGGCGAATACGCCTGGGTCAAAGATTTGGGATTGATAAATCCCAATGTCAATACGGGAACAGCAGGTTATGTTGTTGGTTCGTTGATTGGTGAGCTGGGATGGGCAGTAGTCACCAATTGTTATGCCGAGGGTGGCAGCGTTTCGGGCGGTTCATCTGTCGGCGGGCTCGTGGGAGAAAATTATTATGGCCTGATTATTGACTCCTATACCACAGGCAGCGTTTCGGGTGCCGAGGACGTTGGCGGCCTGGTGGGATTCAATGACTCTGATACAGAGATTTACAACAGCTATTCGAGAAGCAGCGTTACCGGCGGTGACGATGCCGGCGGCTTGGTGGGATGGAATTATGGCATAATTGCCGACTGCTATTACACCGGCAGCGTTTCGGGAGATAACTGTGTTGGCGGTTTGGTGGGCTACAAGGATTACTCAGTCACAAACTGCTACGCTAAGGCTAATGTCTCCGGTGTTAGCTATATTGGGGGCCTGCTGGGTTACAGCTCCTACGGCACAACCTGGAATTGCTATGCCGCAGGAACCGTTACAGGAAACAATCAGGTCGGCGGGCTGGTTGGAGAAAACTACGAAAGTGAGGTTAGGAATTCTTTCTGGGATATCGAAAGCAGCGGAAAGACAAGCAGCGATGGCGGGACCGGCAAGACAACGGCCCAAATGCAAAGCCAGAGCACTTTTACTGATGCCGGCTGGGATTTTGTGGCTGAGAGCATAAATGGCCCGCAGGATATCTGGTGCATCTGTGAGGGCGCCGATTATCCTGAATTAACCTGGCAATTTCTTATAGCAGACTTTAATGGTGACGGCAGAGTAGGGCTTGCGGATTTTGCTATCTTTGCCGAACGCTGGCTGGGAACCGACAGCAGCTTCTTCTGCGGTGACGGCGGCACCGACCTTACCAATGACGGCAATATTGACTTGAATGATTTGAAAGATTTCGCTGATAACTGGCTGGCAAAGAAAGATTAGTGTTTAGTTTCGAGATTGCTGCTTAGAAAACATCAGGCCAGAACTCGTCATTGCGAGCCCTTCGCTTCGCTCAGGATAAACTCCGCGAAGCAATCTCAAACGCGTCGATGGTTTTTTCTGCCTGCCACACAAGAGATTGCCACGGCCTTCGGGCCTCGCAATGACATTTCGCAAATGTTTTCTACAGAGCATTTTGAGATTTCAATACTCCGTCGAAATGGTAGGGGATAGAGCCTTTTCGTGTATTCCGGTAAAATGGGGGAGTTTGTGGGGAATAGTGGTAACAAACCGGAAATTTTTTTAAAAATCTGAGAACACAATTAACAAATAGGAGTAAACACTATTTAGTAAAAATTATGAATAAAGAAAAAAATAAAATCAATTGTGCCGAATTAGATGAAAAAACCCGCTGGTTTGAGGGTCATTGCAGACAGGCCGGCTTAAAAGTTACGCCGCAGAGGACAGCAATATACAGAGAGCTTCTACAGACAGACGAGCATCCCTCGGCGGAAATGCTGTATGAAAAAGTAAAAAAGATATTTCCGAGTATATCGCTGGATACGGTCAACAGAACACTGCTGACGCTCAATGAGATTGGAGCAGCCTTTACGGTAGAAGGTTCTGGCGACGCCAGGCGGTTTGACGGCAGATTAAATGAACATCAGCATTTTAAGTGCGTAAAATGCAAAAGAATTGTTGATTTTCATCATAAGCCCTTTGATAATATAAAACTACCTGCGGAAATCAGTAAGAAATTTACGGTGCTCAGAAAAACCGTATATCTCGAAGGGATATGCGATTTATGTAGATACCCTTGAAGGGTAATAAATTCGCGCGAGTGGGATTGTAAGTTATTGTTGTAAAATTACTTCCCCGCGAATTAACGGGAAATTTCAAC
>CAZLIO010000443.1:0-3954 GCA_964559025.1 uncultured Pirellulales bacterium
GGAACCGAAAAGCTCCAGACGTTACCCTTCCATGGACTATTCGGCTCGGTGTCATTGACCTCATCAACCCGCCAGTAAACGAATCCAGGAAAGCCGGCAACGAAAAACGAAGCGGCCTGGTTTCCCTGGAAGGTGCCTTCGGCTCCGTAATTCACATCGTCGAAATTCTCAGCGAAATACACATCGTGTGAGACCGCATAACATCCCGGTGTCCAGGAAAGGTTCACCCATGTGTCCTGGTGGAGGGAACCGTTGGATGGGTCAGGGCCAAACGCCTCTGGACGAGACGCCAGCTTTGCTATTTCAGCCGCCGACAGCACATTGTCATAAATGCGCAGGTCATCTACGAGCCCTTCAAACCAGCCCATTGCGTGGCCTGAGTTAGAACCAACGAGAAAACGGTCACCATCGGCCCATAGCGTACCAATGGTTGTCGCAGTGCCTTCCTCTTGACCGTTCACGTATAAGCGCACATCCCCATTGTTGGTTGCGACCAGCACCACGGAATACCAGGTACCAGCTTTAATCACGGTTGTTCCCAGCACAGTACGCTCGCTGCCATCCCAGGCATAATGCTCGAACACACCGGAGCTTTGAATCCTCAACTGGTGTGACCAGTGAGTGGTTGGCCCTGCATCGCTGGTGCGTACCACGATGCTGGCCGGGCTTGTCTGCGCAGGCTGGACCCAGGCAGATATTGTGTAGACTGTAGGGTCGCTTGTGTAGGGAAGATTCACGAAGTCATCGGTCCCGTCAAATTCCAATGCCTGTTCGAACTTCCCCACAACGTAATTGGGCATTCCACCGTCGAATGTGCCATTCGCCGAACCTGCTGAGTCATCCAGATTCCCGTCAAATTTCCAATGACCAACAAGATCGGCCGATACGTTGCTTGCTCCGCTTAGTACAAAAACAAAAGAAACCAAATAAATCAATTTTTTACACATAATAATCCTCCGTTAAAGATTTAATATAGGTTGTTAATTAAGATGTAAAATATTTTACCTGCGAAGCACACTTTTTCCATTCCAACTATGCGCCTCACACAATAAATAATAACAACTCCTCCTCTATTAAAAAACTTCAAGAATTGTACCCACAGGAGGACCAGAATCCGCAGATGCCCGACTGCTCAGGCACAAGCTTCAACAATGTTATCTATACCATATTAGCTACTTTACCGTCAAGGAAAATCACACGTGATCACCCATTTTTTTGATAAGATTATGTAAAGCTGAATCAATTATCAATTGGAGTGGGGCTTATACGGAAACAATTGGTATAAGCCCCGAATTGTCACAAATCTGCTATATCAACACCGTAATTCTAACTGCCAGCTAAATCACAAGTTTTACGGTGCCGGCGGTGGCGGCCGATACAGACGAATATCATCGAAGTACATCGTACCTGAACCACCAGCCAACGGATTGTTCCTGTTACCCAGACCAAGGGCAATAGTATTGACATTGGCCAGGTTCACGCCCTGGTCGGCAAATGCCTGCAGGTCGATAGTCCATTGGGTCCAGGTGGCTGTCTGTGCTGCGTTTGGATTATCGTGATTGACCACCGCACTGCCATTGAGGGCAACATACAACGGCTCAGAAGCGTTATCCGAAATGCCTCTGAACCAAATCGTCAACGTGTTGACACCATTTTCTGTCCAGTCACGCGGATAAGTCAGCGTCATCTCCACCTCAGAATACTTGAAGAAGCTGTTGTCGTAGGCGAACGGCATCGACTGCCTGCCTCCGTGAACTATAGTTTCCTCAGTATAAGAGGGAGTGTCATCCCAGCCCACGGCCGAGCCGGTCCCGTTACCCGCATAGTAGGGTTCAGTACCCGGCGTACCAAAGCCAAGCCCATCATGCCAGGCATACCATATCTGGTTCTCACCGACATCGTAGTCCTCAAAATCATCTATTATAAGGAAGTCTGCTGTCGTAAAGCTCCAGAGGCTGCCTATCCACGGGCTGTCGGGATTGACGTTATTGACCTCATCAATACGCCAATAGTAGGTAGTATCCCACTCAAGCTTTCCGGGATCATAGGTCTGGGCACCAATGTCCCTGGTGCCTTTATACTCTGGTGAAGCTGTATCGGCATTGCGGACAGCCTCCCGGTCGGTGCCGAAATAGACCTGATGCGAAACGGCTGCATCTCCCGTCGACCACTTAAGAATCTGTATTTGCTTTACATCCACAGCACCATTAGACGGCTTGGCACTGCTGGCTCTTATAGGCAGTGATAGCGCAGCCGTCGGGATGGCACCCTTGGGCTGACTGGCACTTTCCCAGAGAAGGTGAGCCTCCGCGTCTTGGTCTTCATTATACCATTCCATCCGGATGCTGTATCGCTCTCCGGCAACGAGTTGAATGGGCTTGCTGCGGGCATCTGCAACTGTATTGACCCACGCCCACTTGTCAACGATCAACTGGTCGTTGAGCCACAGTCTCGAGCCGTCGTCGGTACGCGTGTAGAAGGTATAGTCTTCTGAGAAGACAGCCTCTACCTCACCCCTCCAGCGCACCGAGAAGCCATCCTCATTGACCACGTTGGGAGCGGGTGAGCCGGTGCCGAGGATGAAGTCCACGCCAGGATCAATCCTGGTCAGTATAGGCAAGCCTGAGAGAGTCATGTTGTTGTAGTACTCACCCTTGAGGCCGCCGCCCGGGGTCGTCGTGGTGAAGCTCCAGACCTTACCCCTGTGGATGGTCTGAACATCAGATTCGTCAACGCGCCAGTAATAGGTCTTGCCCGGTTCCAGCGGGCCGGGATCATAGGTTGCTGATGCCTGAGGCGGTCCCCCAACAGCATTGTTCACATCGTCAAAATTGTCTCCGAAATATACGGTATGTAATTTCGCATTGGAACCTGCAGTCCAGTTGAGTGAACTGTTCGGGTCTATAAATTTAGCTCCATCTGAGGGGATGGGATTATAAGCGGTTTTGGGGGGAACCATAAAGCTCCAGACATTTCCTTTCCACGGACTATTCGGCTCGGCGTCATTGACCTCATCGACTCGCCAGTAGTAAATTGACCCTGGAACAAGACCGTCAGGATAGGCGAATCCGGGAAAGCCAATAATAAAATCCGTCCCGCCTTGATTACCCTGGAACACACTTTCGGCTCCGGCATTCACATCATCAAAATTCTCGCCCAAATATAAATCGTGAGAGACCGAAAATGTTCCCGACGTCCAGGCAAGGTTCGCCCATGTGTCCGCATAGAGGGCACCATCGACCGGTGCGGGATTATAGGCTTGTGGATAGCCCCCCGCAAATTCCGCTATCTCGCCGGCGGATAAAGCGTTGTCGTACACCTGAACATCGTCGATAAGGCCGCCAAAATAATCGCCTGTGCTGCTGCCGCCGAAGGCATCCTGACCGTTACAGGCGCCTATCCCGGCCGCATTGCTATGGGCCGTAGCTATAGTGAAACCGGCCGTAATCGAGTCTTGTTCGGCCCCATTCAAATACAGCTTGAACAGGCCGTTATCAAACGTGACGGCTACATGCGACCAGTCAGTAATGCTGAAGCTGGTCGAAGCCGTTACTTGTGTGCTCGCTTCTCGTATTGCAGCCTCAAGATTACCGTTGTCGATCCGAATGCTCAGACCCCTCGTGGTGCCCCCCTCGTCGTAGAGCACCTGCGTGCCGCTGGTAGTGTCTGCCTTGAACCACATTGCTACTGTCTCTGTACTGAATGCGTCGTTCAGTATTGAAGTTGAAGCCTGGCTGGCATAATCGTCCACTCCGTCTAATTGCAGCGAATGGCTGCCCTCCTGGGCGTCGGTTGAGTACCCAGCGCCCCCGTTCAACGTCCAGTCCAGAGACCCCACCGAGTCTGTCGCATCGTTGTTGAACTTCCAGTGCGCCGCCAGATCCGCCGAGACGCTGTCGGCTGCGCTCAGCACCAAAACAAAACAGACCAAATAAATCAATTTCTTACACATAA
>CAZLIO010000444.1:0-3944 GCA_964559025.1 uncultured Pirellulales bacterium
GGACGGGATCGAGACCTCCACGGCATCCAGCTTCAATCCTTTGGGAATAAAACCTAACTGGCCAATCAGACTGAAACGCTGGCGGTCGATGTGAGAGGCAATAGCCAGTCCGGCCCACTGGTGAATCATCTCAATTATCTTCTCTATAGTCAGGTTAGTGGCCCCGATCAACAGTCTGGGATTCTTACCCACCACGTTATCGTACTCATCAACGACCAGCTGAGGGCCAAAGGCCTCCTCATCATTTTGGCTGGGCAGGTTTTGGTAGATGATATCCTGTATGTGCATCAGGTCCTGCTCGGTGTTGAAAAATCCGAGGATATGCACTTCCTCCTGCGAGGTAATCTCAATACCTGGAATAACTGCAAGCCCCTGCCGTTTACCGGCTTTCATCACTGCGCTTACATTCTCAGCAGAATTATGGTCACTTATACCTATCATATCCAAACCTGCTTTTTTGGCCTGTTCAATTATAGCCGTTGGCTGCATCTGATTGTCACCGCAAGGAGAAAGGCAAGTGTGAAGATGCAGGTCAGCCCTTATTTTCTTCATTGTTTAGTTCCGACAACTCCCAAACTATAGAGCATGCCGATAAGTTCAAAGGTCGGCATCTCGCTTACCATAATCGGTACTTTTTCTGACTCTGCTTTCTCCAATGTTTCCGGCTCAGGCTCTCTATTATTTACTAATATTATTCCGGCCAGGTCTTTCATACTGGCCACGCCCACGATATTCTGATGAATCTGTAAAGTAATCCAAATGTTTCCTTCTTTACTATTGGCAAGGACATCACTAAGCAGGTCGCTCGCATAACCGCCCGTAACTTCGCGGTCCAGATGAGCTTTTGCCGACCTTACGCTCAGATTGAGCTTCTGAATCAATTCAGTTAATTTCATTCTTGGCTCCTTCCTCAATAGAGATGTAAAAACTCAACTGCGTCCCTTTCCCAACAGTAGATCTTAGGTCCATTTTATTGGCGCACTTCTGGACATTATTCAGACCCATACCAGCTCCAAAGCCCAGCTCTCTGACCCACTCCGGGGCAGTCGAATAGCCCGGTTGTAAGGCCTTCTCGACATCGGGGATTCCCGGGCCGGAATCTTCCACGTTTACAAATATCTCATGCGGCTCAACACGAACACATATCTTTCCCCCGTCCGTGTAAACGATGAGATTCATCTCTGCTTCAAACGTAGCGATGGCAACCCGGCGAACAACTTGAGGATGCAGGCCCAGCCGTCGCAGGGTAGTCTTTACCCGGCTGGCACTTTCTCCGGCCCGATTGAAATCATGACCCACCACGTCATATTCAAAAAGGAGCTCTACCTTATCTGCCAGAATATCCTCAAAAAAGTGCCTTACTCGAAACTGGCATACTTCTTCTTCTTTATAATAATCAATCTCTAATTTCTTGAGCAGTCCCTCAATAACATCTCCCTTTGTAACAATGCCAACGAGTCTTTTGTCCTGACGTTCAACTACTATGAAACGGCCAAAACCATGCTGTTCAAATTTGTTGATGGCGTGGGTTAATGGTTCATCGGCATAAAGGGTTTGAACATTTCTGGTCATCTTCTCACCGATGGGACAATCCTGCTCCCGATTAGCCAGCCACTTAATAAAATCCTCAACACTGATAATGCCTACTAATTTGCCCTTGTCTATGACCGGTGTCCCCGAGATACGGTTCTCCCGCAATATTACCCTCAAAACACTCATATGGGTCCGTGGACTAACCGTAAAAACATCTCTCTTCATTACATCGCTCATCCTGATTTCATAGACTAATTCCTGAATCTTGCTGATTTTGCTGTCTGGAGTCACTTGAAAATGTCCTATTTGATATTATTTCTCATATTCAGAGCAACCAGGAAGTCCTTCTCGGTGTAGCCGGCCACAAGATTCAAACATAGGCAGAGGCGTCGTCAATAAAGGAATATCTTTGGATTCAGCTATTTCAATAGTTTCCTGACCGGGCTTTTTCCCACGGACGAAGCATATAGCACGCAGGTCTGCCATTTCTGCGGTGCGGACCACTTGCGGATTAGTCAAACCGGTCAACAGGAGAGCTCCATGCTTAGCAAACGCCAAAACATCGCTCATCAAGTCTGAACCACAAGCCATCTTTATGTCTTCATGCATAAATTCAGCCCCTGTAATTACCTCAGCACCAAGAATCCTTTCTATATCTTTCAATTTCATGAGGCTGTTCCCTCTTCTTCCAGTTCCAGATCACATCGCAGACAACGTTTTGCCTCTTTGATAGCCATCTCCTCGGTAAATCCCAATTCTACTTCTTTAAAATTGCCGGACCGTTCTTCCAGAGACAGAAGAGGCATCGAAGGTTTTTGCAGTTCTTCTATCTCCTTTTCAGTGAGCTCCACGGCTTCAACGTGTGCGATCGGCCGGGTCACTTTGTATTCCCGCTCCATGGGAAGTTCCTGGATATACTTATGTATCATTTTGGCAGCAATTTTTCCATGAGCCATCGCTGCGGTAACTGTATTCGGACCGCTGACAACATCGCCACCGACAAAAACCCCATTCATCCCTGAGTAAAGGGTGTCCGGGCTAACTTCGATGGTGTTGGCCTTGGAGGTCTTGAGATGTTTATCGCTCGGCACGGCACTTGGATCCGGCTGCTGGCCGATTGCCGGCATTAAGGTATCAATATCCATTATAAATTCCGACCCTTTAATCGGAACAGGCCTTCTCCTGCCGCTTTTGTCGAAATCTCTCAGCTCCATCCTAACGCACTCAATCCCTTTCAATTGGCCATTCTCAGACAGGACCCTCACCGGGGCGACGAGAAATTGGATTTCGATTCCCTCTTCAATTGCCCCTTCGACCTCTTCTTTAGCTGCAGGCATCTCCCGTCTTGTTCTCCGGTACAATATCTTCACATCCTTGCCTAAGCGCTTGGCAACTCTGGCCGCATCGATCGCAGCGTCTCCTCCGCCGATCACGGCTACCGTTTGGCCAATCTTAACCTCTCTCCCGAGGTTAATCGCACGCAGGAAATCCACCGCATCGATGACCTGTGGTGATTCTTCACCCTCAATGTTCATCTTTAGTCCCTTGTGAGTGCCGGTCGCGATGAATACTGCGTCATATTTCGACCAGAGATCCTGGAGCCGTATATCTACACCGATAGTTGTATTCGTCTTGATGTCCACTCCCAGACTCTTGATATTTTCGATCTCCCAATCCAAAATATTCCTGGGCAGCCTGTAGTCCGGAATGCCGACCGCAAGCATGCCGCCCGCAACCGGCAGCGACTCGTAAATGGTGACTTGATATCCCTCAAGGGCAAGATAGTAAGCACATGTAAGTCCTGCAGGTCCCGAGCCGACAATTGCCACCCGTTCCGACCTTGACTGCTTCGGCTTCGGCATAATATGAAGCCCTTTTTCGCGTTCATAATCAGCTAAAAACCTTTTAAGCATCCGGATTGAGATCGCCTCTCCATCTCCTTCGCCAGCTCGGCATTTGGCCTCACAAGTAGCAGTACAAACCCTGCCACAAACAGAAGGCAGAGGATTCTTCTCCTTTACAATCTCTATGGCCTGCTCGAACTTCCCTTGAGCAATAAGACCAACATAACAAGGGACATCTTGTTCCAGGGGGCAGGCATGCTGGCATGGCGACGAGATGATCCCTTTGCAAACGGCAGCCGGACACCTCTTATACTTGATGTGTGCCTCGTATTCGTCCCGAAAATAACGGATAGTGCTCAGAACAGGATTCGGTGCCGTTCTTCCAAGAGCACACAGAGCCGAATCCTTCACTGCCTCAGATAGTTCCTCAAGTAAAGCAATATCTTCTTCTTTGCCGTTGCCGGCGCAGATATTGGTCAGAATCTGATACATAACATCCACGCCTTCGCGGCACGCAGTGCATTTACCGCAGGATTCATCTTTCAGGAACTCAAGGAAATACCTGGC
>CAZLIO010000445.1:0-3923 GCA_964559025.1 uncultured Pirellulales bacterium
CCCTTACGGGACTTTCGGAGAAAAAACTTCTCTAACGGGGCGGGCTTCACACTAATAGAGCTTCTGGTGGTAATCTCCATTATTGCGCTGTTGATGGCCATATTAATGCCGGCACTACAACGCGTAAAAAAACAGGCACGAATGGTTGCCTGCCAGGCAAAACTAAAACAATGGGGCGTTATCTTTTCAATGTATGTTGATGATAACGATGGCAAGTTTATGAGGAGTCTCGGGTATAATATTGAGGGGTTTATGTGGATAGAAGCGCTGCGCCCGCTCTACCGGGACCCTAAGCTGCGCCTCTGCCCAATGGCCGCAAAAATAGAGCAGGAGGAAAGGCCGCTTCGATTTAAGGCCTGGAGCTGGAGCGGTGATGATGGCAGCTACGGGATAAACGACTGGGTTTATGATCCGGCGCCGGGAAGAAGTCCGGGTGGACGGCCGGCTGAAAATTTCTGGAGGACTCCCAATGTTAACGGCGCAGGTAATATACCGGTGCTTTTAGATGCTGCCCACCCTCATGGCGGTCCAGAAAACACCGACCCACCACCGGAATATATGGATATACCGCCGGTTTGGGGAGCGGGAAATAGAATGGCGCATTACTGCATCAACCGGCACGACGGCTCTGTAAACAGCGTTTTTCTGGACTTCTCGGTCAGAAGGGTAGGGCTTAAGGAGATGTGGACGCTGAAGTGGCATCGTAACTTTGACACAGCAGGCCCCTGGACCACAGCCGGAAATGTCCAGTCCTCTGACTGGCCCCAATGGATGAGACATTTCAAAGACTACTAAAAAATAACTGCTGCACTCCACAAAATGCCTTTCGGCAAAAGCAGCAATTCCATATTTAAGATTGTATTGGGCCCACTATTTGAGGTGAAATACAAAATTCAATATCACATATCCACCCGTGGCCGAATCAATATCACAGATCCGCCGTCTTTTGGCGGAATCACTTATCATTTCAAAAGGGGCCTACACCGAATCAATCAGTATAGGCCCCGAATTAACGCGAATCAGTTTCACTATCGTCTGTCAATGCAAACGAACAATTGCCGCTTATGGCTTCCGTGCTGCTGGTTATGGAGCCGGCCGGTACAGTCGAATGTCATCAAAAAAGACTACACCTGAGCCGCCAGCCTGCAGATTGTTCTTATCGCCGAAACCGATAGTAATCGTATTGACATTGGCAAGGTTCACGCCCTGGGCGGCAAACTCCTGTAAGTCGATAGTCCATTCCGTCCAGGTACCTATCTGCGCTGCATTAGGATTATCATGTTTGACTATCACGCTGCCGTTGAGAGCCACATACATCTGCTCAGCAGCATTAGCCGAATCACCGTAGAACCACAGCGATAATATTCCAACGCCTTCCTGGGTCCAGTCACGCAACGAGACCAACGACCTACTTGCCTCAGAGAACTTTAAATTGTTGTCGAAGAAATACGGCATCGACTGGCCGCCGCCGTGAACAATCGAAGTCTCGACATAATGCTCTCCAGCATTCCAGTCCGGATCAGGATAACCTATAGTGGAACCGTTTGTCGTGGTCCCATATCCATCTGTCCAAGTGGACCATATCTCGTCGGGCGGATAGTCGTTGTAGTCCTCAAAATCGTCCACGAGAAGGAAGTCTGCTACCGTAAAGTTCCATACTTTGCCTGTGCTGATTGTCGCGTCGGTATTATATTCATCGATACGCCAGTAATAAGGCCCGCTGCCCCACTCGAGAGGTTCGGGGGGTGTATAGCTGGCAGCACTCTGACGGCCTCTATACATGCCCGTAGTATCGGATGCATCAGCACCTCCGAGAGATAATTCGTCAGTGCCGAAGTACACATCATGCTGAGCGGCGTTTTCTCCAGGTGACCAGCTAATCGGCGGCACCTGCCCTACGCCTGGTGTTGAGTTATTAGCAGGCACTGGGCTGTGGGCAAGGTCAACATCACCTTTGAAGACCGCGGCTACCTCTTCAGCCGACAGCGGCCTAATCCAGAAGCGGGCGTCGTCCACCATGCCTTCGTATTCGTCGCTCGGGCTGCTATCCCATTCCTGGCCTATTGACCACAGTGTGTCCCCGGCGGGATCGTCATCGGCGTCATCCGTGCCTCGCAGAACTCCATCGACGTATATCCACGCCTCTGCCCCATCCCTGACGTACGTTATCATATGCCACCGGTCGTTGTTGATTTTAGGGGGGAACGTTGTTTGGGTACTATCTTCCACCATGACATTGCCCATATCAACGCCAAAAATGAAATCGTGACTGCCACCAAAGTTGGATGCAAACACGTTGCCATCATCCTCCTGCTCGGTTTTGATCCATGCACTGACCGTAAAATTGTTGTTTATCATGTGTTCAGCTACACTGTCAATTGCGACAAAATCATCGGACCCGTCCAATTCCAGCGCGCCGTCTATGGCCCCGTTGGTTACCCACAGCTGATTACCTTGAACTATGCCATGATTGCCATAGCCGGACGAATCATAGGCGATGTTGCCCTGACCTTCGTCAAACTTCCACCAGCCGATAAAAGCAGGGTCGTCCATTGTCTTGAAACTCCAGACCTCGCCTGGGTACTTGGTTGTACCATCGGCCTCGATCTCATCGATCCGCCAGTAGTAAGCGGTGCCATTCTCAAGACCTTCTGGAGCATAGGTTTGATCAATCTGGTTGCCCTTGAACGTGTCGGCGATACCGGCAGCTACATCGGCTCGGTTATCGCCTAAGTACACATCGTGCGTAGCCGCAGTGGCACCAGAACCCCAGCTAAAGGGTGCATCAGGGATCGCAGTTTTGCTACCATTAGGCGGGTCGGGGTTATAGGCGGTGAATGGCGCAGCAAGAAAGCTCCAGACATGACCTGTGTAAGTCGTGGTGCCGTCAGCCTCGACCTCATCGATCCGCCAGTAGTAAGTGGTACCTGGAGTAAAAAGAGGAACGTGCCAGTACATCGGCCAGGTCCAGCGGCCCATATAGTCGGCATCCCCCAACTCCGGATTGGTTCCGAAGTACACATCGTGGTACACGGCAGTATAGCCCTTCGTCCACTGCATAAGCGGCGCGGGCCCACCTGTACCGCCATCAGCCGGGTCCGGGTCCCTTGCAAATGGAACCGTATATTCTATTTGCAGAAGCGGCGAACTTGAGAGAGCGCTTCGATTGTCGGCGGAGGGGTTTGTTTCGTCGTCCCTGATGAACAGGACCAGGTCGTTGCCGCTGGCCCAACCTTCCTGGGCCATTATCTCCTGGATGACACTGGAGATATCCGGGGTTCTCGACGCGGGTGTTGCCGACCCGCTGCCCCAGTCCGGTATATCGCTCCACTTCACCTCCGCGGTTGTCTTGGGATCTCTGACGGTATAAATGTCCTCGCTGCCACCAAACGTGCCGGGATTGAGCTGCAAGAGACCATTGATGATGAGGTTCACGGGACCGCCGGTCAAATTCTCGTTATCACCCGTGAACTGCACATTGGCGCCGGTGATCTCGGCGCCTTCTGGAACCCGGATATCCACGAAACGCAGGCATATTACTTGATAGTTACTCGCGTTGACGCCGCCTTCCCACGGCATCTCGAGGTCGCTGCTGCCGCCATCGTCCGTCCCATTGTCAGCTTGGGTGTCGTAGGCGACGTAGTCTTCCTGAGTGTCGGTTGCCTGCCATTCGGACACGATGGCAGCGGAGACCACATTTGTACCGGCCAGAGCCAGCACTAAAACAAAAGAGGTCAACACAATAAATTTCTTAGACATAGCTGTTTTCCTTAAAAAAAGTTAAAATAAATAATTATGCTTTGGCCACACACCAAAACACGTGTTGTTTCCAACACACATCGAAAAATTAAAATCGTAAACTGAAAATCGAAATACTACCTCCTTCCTTCCCGTCGTGGCTCGGCCACGCCGAGACAGGCAAA
>CAZLIO010000446.1:0-3920 GCA_964559025.1 uncultured Pirellulales bacterium
TCGCCACCTTCCTTTAACTCTACCCCTAAGGTATCCGCGTGATAGCCTTGGAATTTCAGCTTGCCATCGGTAGTGCCGTTAAGAAAGCCCAGGAAGTCAAGGTCCGAGATATTCAGGCCTGAAGCGACGAACCTATTAGCGGAAATAAAGGCATCAGCGCCGATGACAATACCCCGGGGATTAACGACAAAAACATTGCCGATAGCTTCGAGACGGCCGTTGATACCCGTTGCCATTAAGTCAATAGCATCGACCCTGTGAAGTACAGAGTCGGTATTAAAATTTTGTACATTCAAAACTGTGTGGCCAAAGCCGATATCAAAATTATCCCAGTTGAAGATGCTTTCATTAGGAGCAATAACTAATGTTGTATCTACCCCCGGTAATACACCAGCCCCGGGCGTAGTAGTAGACCAGCCACTCGGACCGACTCCAAGAGGCGGATCCGGGTTGGCCAGCGCGACCTGCATCGGTACTGCTAACAGAATACAGTACACTAACAAGCAGGCCACAATTTGTCTCACATAATACATTGTTGAAATTTTTCGTAGCTTTTCCATCATACTTTTCCTCATTTTAAGTCCCCTTTTATAGTTTCATATCCATAACCGATTTATATTTCCTTGCCGACTACGCCGTCGGACATAATTTACTATTTATTACCATTTCATCATCACGCCCACGTTCACCCGGCCTTTACCCTTTCGGGTAGTATCAGTTGCATTGAGCGGATAGCCGTAATACACAACTCCACTAAAATTGTCCCCAAGCTCAACAATCCCACCGCCGCCTACGGAGAAGAGCTCTTCATGTGCCCTGTCTGTTCCAACAGGGTCTATTACCTTGGCCCTTCCATAGTCAAAAAAGACCAGTGGAGCAAGCTTTCTAACGAAGGGATTTTTCTGCTGTCCTTGTTGTTCTGCCCTGCTGCCGCCGGCCTGTTTGGACTCCTCGTATTTCACAAGGTCGAACTCATATTGGACGGAAGCAAGTATGCCGCCGTCCGCGACAGCTTCGTATTCATCGTAGCCCCTGACAGAGTACATTCCGCCAAAGGATGTCATTTTTGCCGGGACCAGTCTTTCGTCCGATGTTATATATCTGAAGGAGCCGCTAAGCCGCCCGACCTTGTCCGAATCCAGATACTGGCTGTGAGCGGCTGAAGCAGTGTAAATGGCAAAATCGGTTTCAGAATCCGTTCGTGCCAGCCTAAACGCGTCCAAACTGGATCCGCCGCCTAAGCTCGCATAACGGTCGAATCTAAAGGAGGTTTGCGATATATCGTCTGAGCGATGCAGGTCAACCCCGCCTCCCCACAGCCAGAACCTAACGTTGGTCCCCAAAAAGTCCGGGAACAATGATGGGGTAACCTTGCTTTTTGTATGTTCGAGAGAACCTTTAATATCGAAGAACCATCCATCGTCCTGGAAGAGGTTATAACGGAGTATTCCGCCGTAGAACGTACCTCTACCAAGAAAGTCGAACGGGCCCGACTCCGGGCTTATATCAAATTCGCTGTGACCGCCGTAAAGGTTAAGACGCAGCCGAGGTCCTAATAACGGAAAATCGTAACTGCCGTACACTCCGTAATTCTCGTCCAGAGTCGAATCCCACGGGGCCTGATAAATTGCAGTAAATCTATCGTCTATGCCTAAAAGATTGGTGTTGATGACCCCGATTCTTGGATTCCATTGCCTTTCTTTAGTGCCGGAGTTATCTACCTGAACGAACCAATGCCAGGGATTTGCTTCATAGATATTGTATCCCACGGCAATGGAGTTTGGTTCAGTTCCCTTCGATACGATCGCAGAAACATACCTGTCAGGATTTAGGTTGAGCAGGTTGACAAAATCATCCAGCTCTTTCTGATTTGCCTCTGATTCGACTTTTGCGGGCGACCAGTCTTTAACTGCAGGGCTGCTGAGAAAGCCCTTTTCAACCTTCTCGTTTTCAGGATTGTAATAATTTATTGTAACCTCACTGACCGACGCCTCCAAAACGATTACGGGCAGAATTTCATCCTCCAGCCGCCTGCCGTCTATGAGTGCATCCGAGGGAACATATACATATATACCCGCATAATTCTTGTCCAGGTAAACCGAGAGAAGATACTGGGTAAAACCCTGAATAGTCCTTGTGGAGACCTGGCGAGGCTGGCCGGGCTGTGTAATTATATTATGCAGAACTCTAAGGTCATAAAGATCAGTGCTCTCGGCCTCATGAAGTGGTTTTTCCGAAGCATTATAAATCAAAGGCATGTCCTTCAACAATTCTGCAGTTGATACCAGGCTGTTGCCGCTGATGCTCAGTGCTCTTACGGTCAAACTTGAAGTGGTATCTTCGGGTAGTTTCAGTTTCGCAATCAGTGGTGCCTCTCTTCGCAGTCTTAGCCCCATATTTATTTTTGCCACCTTCTCCTGGTAATCATCCTCGATTTGTTTTTCCTGTGCGGAGTACCCGGCGGTTTCTCTCTCTTCGAACTCTGAAAGTGTTTCCACGTACTCTGCTTCGAGTAGCGAAACCTTCTCCATATAATCAGCAGCCAGCTTTGCTAAACCAAAACTTTTCTCAAGCTCCTTCTTGTCCTGCTTGAGCTTGCGATCGAGGTTCGCCTTTTCAGTCTTAATCTCTTTGACTTGTTCTCTATCTGACTTCGCGAGTTCGGCCTTTTCGTCGAGTTTTGCCACTGCTGTTTTGTTCTCTGCTTCGAGCCGGGCAACCGCTTGTTCATACTGCTTGTACTCAGCGTCCAGTTTTGACTTGTCTTTCTTGGCTGCTGCTTTAGCCTGCTCATACTCGGCCGTAAGCTTGGATTTGTCCTGCTCGAACTTGCGTTTAATGCTTGCCCGCTCAGCCTTAAGCTCTTTGTCTTGTTCTTTAATCTTGGCATTTAACTCGTCAAGCTTGGCTTTCTTTTCACGCTCTGCTTGGGCGATTTCAGCCTGGGCTTGCTTCTCAACCTCGGTGTCTAACTTTGCGAGTCTGCTTTTCTCCTCGCGTTCGGCCTTAGCTTTAGCGGCAGCTTCTCGTTTAGCTTTAGCTGCAGCTTCCCGTTTGGCTTTAGCGGCAGCTTCTCGCTTGGCCTTCAATTCTTCGGCTGCCCCGGCCCGCTCCTGCCGTCTGGCTTTAGTTTTAGCGGCAGCTTCTCGCTTGGCTTGAGCGGCAGCTTCCCGCCTGGCTCCCACCTCTTCGGCAGCCCTTGCTTTTTCCTCACGTCTTAACTGTGCTTCGGTCTTAGCGGTTGTGGGTCGGGTAGGTTGTTGAGCAGTCTCCGCAACGCAACCCACGCACGCTAAAAGCAAAGCAAAAACGAGAGCAAAACATATCGTTCTTGTCGCGTTATTCATAATTCTTCTCCTTATATGTGCCTGTTAGATCTACATGAACAGCCGATTCTTAGTCAGAACCGCGGCAAGAAATCTATCACATTCCTCCATGGAAGGCCAGAAAAAAATCTATAAGTTTTAAAAAATAACTAACTTGCAAATATTAAATCACCACATCACACCCAGCAAGGAAGTGCATCAGTAAACATTCTGCTATTATATCAAGTCATCACGTTAGAGGTCAAGGATAAAGTTTGCTAAAACCCTTATATTGCCTATATTTAATCCTTCGTGGCTGGGAGTTTGTCCGGCTAATAGGTGCTGAAACCTTTAGGTGACTCTAAACAAAAGACTGAGTATTGTAAATCTAAAAATAGAAAGTCCTATATTAACGTAGAATCACGTATTTTGCCAAGGAATATACTGATATACTCCAAGAGCTCTTTCACAAGTGAATTGATGAGCATTGTTAGATTTTCTTGGTGACAGACATCAATGACTGGAGCTCATAAGTTAGCAGTACATCAAGTGAATCCGTGCAGTTTTCTAACCTGTTGCACCCCCCAAAATAGCCCTATATCCTGAGTTCTATGT
>CAZLIO010000447.1:0-1983 GCA_964559025.1 uncultured Pirellulales bacterium
CACAGTGAGATTTGTTTTTTTCTGGTATCCTGGTTCTCTGATATCCTCCACCCTGATTTCCTGATACACTGATTTCCTAATATTTTAACTTGTGCTGGGGTTATAGAGAGATAAAGAGAATCCGGGCGGCTCCGGCCTGCGTGTTACACAGTGTTCCGAACCGGCTGTGTGTTCCGCTGCCTGGCGCCGGATTGATTTATCTGATAATACTGCTCAACAATACTAATAAGCCGGGCCAGAACTTCACGACCTTCGGGACTTGCTTCCAGACCAACAATCTGCAATCCAAGAGAGGCGCTCCTGCCGTCTGCGGTCGGCAGGATATTTCTAATCTGGGCACTGACCACTAATGGCGTTTCGTAAGGCATAGGTGTAAACCGCATCCCAACAAACTGCCCTTTCCTGAAGTCCACCTCTCCTGCACAAAAAGTCCTGGACGCATTGCCTTTAGACTCCCGCCTGACAGATTCATGACAGCCCGCCTGGTCTGAGTACGAAACTACAACCTGGGCACCGCCGGCGGAAATGTCAACAAGCCTTCCCTGGCAATAATTGTGAATATCCTCTGCAGCATCCTGTATCTGTTTTTTTGCCTCATGTCTGCCGCTGCGATGCCACATTATCACCTTTACCTTCAGCGATTCGGGCACATTAACACGGTAATAACTTCTCCTCTGGACAACTTCTATCCGGCCCGGCACCGCAAGTATCATTGTTCCGCCCCATCCCTCGTCAGCCTCCGGGCTGGATGACGACTCAAAACCAAGCACAGTTGTATCAAAAACAAACTTTCCGTATTCATATTTGAACGATATGCCGACCGGCTGATTCGCCTGTATATTTAGCGGGTGCTGCTTCTTTTTCGAGGTGGCACTGTCTACACTTAGTCTGTCCCCCACAAGCTCGTTCAACAGCACCTTTGCGACGTGCCATTTGCCTTTGGACAAATATGACATAATGGCAGTTACTTTTTTATCAATCGCGGTTTGCAGGATTTTCTCCGGCTCGTCCCCGCGCAGCAACATCACCTTATTCATATCAACCTCTCTTTAAGAAAATATATATATAATTCGGCTATAAACAAGAGGCGTTTTACATTAAACTTGCTGCAATATGGACAAAACTTACGATATAAAAAAGATAGGGGGCGATAAAATAGCCCTTTTGGGCCTTTTTGTTGTCGCGCTGCTCATTGCCCGTCTTATAGTCGCTTCAAAGTCTGCTCTTATTCTTTCGGAGCCGATAATATTAGCTCGTGCCGGTTTATCGGTATCAATGCCGTCGGGCAACGGCTGGAAAAGCGAAAAGCAATGGAATTATCATGAAAATGCCTCTTCTTTTTCTTTAAGCAGTAATTTCGCTCCCGGTCCCGGCAAACCCACAGCGTGGGCTTACTGCCGGTACCTCTTAGCTGCCGAGACAACTACCCCCCAGATGCGGTTTGAGCAAATGGCCTCTGAAGTTGACGGAGTGATTATAAAAACAGACCGGATGCAAATAGATACGCTCACTATCGATTGGGTACACATACAAAAACCACGAACCTCGTTAAGTTTTCTTTTAGGTACCGCAAAGCTGCCAAACAATCACCAGCTCGACATCGAAGTGCACCAGATTATGGGCGATTTCGAGATGGCTGAGCTTGCCTTCAAAGGCATCGTAAAAAGTCTGAATTTCGAAAGCACTACCGCAGATAACGTAGTGAGCATATTTCCCGAACAAGCCGAATACATTTTACTAATGAACAAAATGCTGAAATAAAAACAGTACATATCTCAACAAGGGGCCGGCATGCACGATAAACGAACAAAACAAAAAAAAGCAAAACGAAAAGTAACAAGCCGATATCATTGCGAGCGAGGCGTCCTCCGTAGCAGCAGCTCTGCTACTGCGGAGGGTGGAGGCGGAGCCGAGCGCGGCAATCTCAATCGTAACGTCGGAGATTGCCACGGCCATATTCTGCGGCCTCGCAATGACGGAAAG
>CAZLIO010000447.1:2083-3914 GCA_964559025.1 uncultured Pirellulales bacterium
TCGTAACGTCGGAGATTGCCACGGCCATATTCTGCGGCCTCGCAATGACGGAAAGAGCGCTGCTTACACCTGCCATGTAACCCGAAATTCATCATTCACTTTTTACTTCTTAGTTTTTTGCCTGATAATAATAGGATGTGCAATTGGTCCTCCGAAAGGAGTGCTTCGTATGACCCACTATAATGCAGCGAAGTGGCAAAATATGAAGCTGCGGTATCGCCAACCTGCACAGAAATGGACAGAAGCTCTACCGGTTGGAAACGGACGTCTTGGAGCTATGGTCTTCGGCGGCACAGAACACGAACGGCTGCAGTTTAACGAAGACACACTGTGGACAGGCCAACCGCACGAATATCAGCACGACGGAGCCGTTGAGTACCTGCCGACCATCCGCAAGCTGCTATTCGAAGGCGAACAGCGCCAGGCCGAAAAACTGGCGATGGAGCACATGATGAGCGTGCCGCTGCGGCAGGAAAAATATCAGCCTTTCGGCGATTTGCATCTGTATTTTCCGACTCATGACGAGCCGGTCGATTATCGCCGGGAGCTGGACATCGATTCCGGGCTGGCAACAGTTCGCTACCGCATCGGACAAACGAGTTTCACCCGCGAAGTCTTCTCCAGTTTCCCGGACCAGGTGATTGTTGTTCGCCTGAGCAGCGACAAACCCGGGGAACTGACGTTCACTGCAAAACTGGATAGTCCCCACCCGGACACAAAGACCCTCATCGTGAATAAAAACACATTAGCATTGCGAGGACAACTTCATGAGTATGTGAATAAGCGGACGAAGCAAAAAAGGCCCAACGTGCTGAAGTTTGAGGCGCTCCTGCGTGCGACGGCCAAAGGCGGCAAGCTTACTGTTGATTCTGAAAAGATAGACGTTACCAAAGCCGATACGGTGACACTGATACTTGCCGCCGCCACAAGTTTTAAGGACTACAGGGATGTCAGCGGCGAGCCGGCCACCGCCTGCCGCCAGACTATCATAGCGGCTGGGCGCAAAAGCTATAACGATTTACGCAAGGCCCACATCGCCGACCATCGCCGCCTGTTCCGCAGGGTCGAATTCGACCTGGGCACAACCGAGGCGATAAAGCAGCCCACCAACCAGCGTATCGAAAACTTCGCTCAGCAGGATGACCCGCAATTAGTAGCACTGTACTTCCAGTTCGGTCGCTACCTGCTGATTGCAAGCTCCCGTCCGGGCAGCCAGCCGGCAAACCTCCAGGGCATCTGGAACGACCAGCTTGAGCCGCCCTGGGACAGCAAGTGGACAACCAACATCAACACGGAGATGAACTACTGGCCGGCAGAGGTAACCAACCTGTCCGAGTGTCACCAGCCGTTGTTCGACCTGCTCGATGAGGTGGCCGAGTCGGGGCGTAAAACCGCAAAGGTACACTACGGCTGCCGCGGCTGGGTATTGCACCACAACACCGACCTCTGGCGGGGCACAGCACCAATCAATGCCTCCAACCACGGAATATGGGTAACCGGTGGGGCATGGCTCTGCCAGGACCTCTGGGAGCATTACCTGTTCGGCGGCGATAAAATGTTTCTCAAAGAGCAGGCATACCCCATAATGAAAGAGGCGGCAATGTTTTTTGTCGATTTTCTCATCGAGGACCCAAAGACCGGCTGGCTGATAAGCACGCCTTCCAATTCACCGGAAATCGGAGGACTCGTCGCCGGTCCGACGATGGACCATCAAATCATCCGTGATTTGTTCACTAACTGCATCGAAGCCTCCAAAACGCTCGGCCTGGACACAGACTTCCGCCGAAAGCTGACCGAGCTGCGCAGCCGTATCGCGCCCAATCAAATCGGA
>CAZLIO010000448.1:0-3906 GCA_964559025.1 uncultured Pirellulales bacterium
GCAGGTCTTGGCCTCCATCGAAATGAAGCTGTTAAGTACGTAGAGGAATTATCATCTGTAGGAAGAATCGAAGCAAAACCGCAAAATCAACAGCTTTATTATCAAGCCGTAATATAACCTCATGAACTTCTGTTTAAAGTTGACCAAAGGAAGACAGATGCCTAAGCAAATATTAAAAGAGTTGAGAGACCACGCTCCTTTGATATAGTTCTGATGCCTTGACATACAAGAGTCTATACACTACCAAAACATTGTCTATGAGACTACATATTGGAATCTGAAAGGAGCTTGACATGGACATTTCAAGACGTGCTGTGCTTTTTAACAGCCTTATCGTGGCTGGCTGTAGTACGCCAAGCACATTCAGTAATGACTCGGTGAAACCAAATACCATGAAAGGTGAGAAGACCAGCAGTTCCTTCGAGCTGTACCCGGTCGGCAGGATAGAAAGAAAAGGTAAGTCAGTGCGCTTGCATATATTTGAGAAGTACACAGATGCGCTCAAAGGGCTTGATGGCTTTTCGCATGTTTTCGTGCTGTATTGGTTTGATAGAAACGATACACGTGAAAAAAGAAGTATCCTTCAGGTTCATCCACGTGGTAACAAAAAGAATCCTCTAACCGGTGTCTTCGCCTGCCGCGCACCTGTGCGGCCCAACCTGATTGCCCTGAGCTTATGCAAGATTATTTCAGTTAAAGACGGTATAGTTCATATCGATAACATCGACGCTCTTAATAACAGCCCGGTTCTTGATCTCAAACCTTACATCCCCCCTATAGACCATATTACTAAAGATGTTCGTGTACCAGATTGGCTATAAGAATAAAGGTTTAATTCAATTACGTCTTACAAACAATTACATTCGAATAAAGGAAATAGGGGCAAAGATAAGTGACACAAAACTATGACAAAATTGCGCAGGATCTCCAAGAGGTTATATTGGAAGGCTATTCGGAGAAGTTCAAGAACGAGTTTTTAAAACCCAAAAACATTGGGAAGATAGAAGGGTCAGACAGCTATGTCAGCATAACGGGTGTCTGTGGAGATACACTCGAAATATATTTAGTCATCAGGGATGGAAGGATAAGTGATATCAAGTTTATGACTGATGGTTGTGGTGCCACAGTTACATGTGCCAGCTATGTCACAAGAACAGCAAAGGGAAAATCAATAGAAGAAGCACTCCGCATTAAACCGGAAGATGTTGACAAATACTTTGAAGGTCTGCCCGAAGAACACAAACATTGTGCAAAGCTGTCTGTGATTACGCTGACAGCCGCGATAGAGAAGTATCGAAGTAAATTGAACAAACAAATGAACAGGGCAAAGCTAAAGATTTCACACAGTAAGCACAGAGCGAAACAAAAGCGTTGATACTCTGTAAAGTGCCGGCATTGAAGACCCAAAATAATTGCAATTCTATTGTAGATTTGGCAACTCGTTGAAATTGTAAGATATCGTGATGTTGTCAAGTCGCGTATGCGGTAAATTCCAGTTAAATAATTGTTGAACATTAGTATGAGAAGCTTTTATGGAACCAAAAGAAAGCAGTGTTGATATCCGAAAAGGTACCAGTTTATTAGTTGATATGGTGTCGCTGCATTCCGCTGGAAAGATCGCTTTCTCCTTGTGATTTGCGACCTTATGTTAACTTGCCGGATGAGTCTGACCATGCTGGAATGATAAGCGCGGTTAGGATTCGAAATCTCGAGAGAGACTTCCAGGTCATACTGTCTAATCCATCCTCAGGTGTTTCTTAATGACCTGCCAAACGGCAGGATGTGAAACACCCTCGCCCCTTAAAACCCGCCGAATTTCCTCCACATCGATGCCGAGAGCATCGGAAACGCTTTCTTCATTTAAACCAGTTTCCTTGGCCGACTCCATGGCTGATGCCACAACCTTCTGCTGTTCATCGGGAGATGGAAATGCGCTGACACCGTTTCGGCACTTAAGACAAAGGTGAAGTTCGTAACACTCGAAGCCATTACAACTGGTGACAATGGCTCGTGCCTGCCGGACACCACATTTTTGACATAACATCTTTGGAATCTCCGCTTATTCCAGCACATTGAAACTGAACATTTCTATTAACAAGATATTAAATCATACCACCATATTCTACCAAAATAGCGCTGAAAAAGCTACTTTATTTGGGAAATCTGACTTCCCTTTGGCTCCACATATTTCGTTACCTTTATATGTGTAAAGTTCTGTTCTGGCCTTGTGGCTAACATTCGGACAGGCTGGATTGTCCAGCTTGCTTGCACCAACTTAACCTGGCGCCCATTTTTTCAGAAGTCGTTGCAACCCTGTTGACGCGGTCAGCCCCCAATTTTTTTAATTTTTTGGTTCAACTCCAAAAAAGTTGGTGAATATTAAGGGTCATTTTGAGGTAAGCCATATAGAGTTAACGCTTTAAGGCAACAGCATGTATAGGTATAATGTCATTGATATCGGGGAGGATAGGGCAACGCTGGGAAGCGACCCGAGCGCCTCGATAGCGGCATCAGCATGTGGGCGGTATCCTTTGTGGTGCCGCCCACTTATAACACATATATGCTGTTGCCCACAATGCGATAAATCCGTCTTATTCATGGTCTTAGCCGGTAAACTCACCTTAAAGTAACCAACTTTTTTGGAGTTGAACCTTTTTTTTAGAAGATATCGCATGTCTTAGGTCTCCTATGATAAGCACGCTTTTTGCAAATACATTTCCTGCGTCTGCTGCTTGATGAATCAATTTTGTCGCTTTCACAGTATCAGCCGGAATGTTATATCCCTCATAATATACCAAACCCAGACTAAGCATGGCATTACTATCACCATCCTCAATTGCTTTCCTATACCATTCTAGAGCTTTTGTACTATTTTTGGGAACACCTTTACCTTCGAAGTATGCTAATCCTAGATTCATCATACCGATACTATTACCAGCCTCGGCACTTTTCCGTAACCATTTGATAGCTTTCGTATAATCTTGAGGAATACCTCTACCATACGTATACATTACCCCAAGATTCGACATTCCCTTAATATTGCCGGCCTCGGCGCTTTTCCGGAACCATTCGGCTGCTTCTGTATAATCTTGAGAAACACCTCTGCCAATGTCGTATAAAAAACCTAGGTTCACCATGGCATTAGGATCGCCAGCTTCGGCACCCTTCCGAAACAATTCGACTGCTTTGGTATAATCTTGAGGAACACCTCTACCTTCAAAGTATGCTCTTCCGAGACTGCACATTGCGGAAGTATCTCCTTCATCTGCCAACCTTTTATATTTCTCAATCAAGCTTCCCTCTTGAGTTAATTTTTCGGTTTTCGTCGATTCCTTACCTATCAAATTAACTCCTGTCATAAAAAGAACAATTGCAAATAGGTCACAAATAAGGAGCGTTATTTTTTTCATTAATCTTCGCACTCGATTGATATAATCCAAAACCCACAATTCCCATCAACGCAAGGAAATCCGCACACTTTAGAAAGATTATATGGGATAGAGTTAGTATTACAATAGAAAAAAGGGCAGCCAAAAAAAGTTGCTTTTTGTCATTTTTTTGTTGACATTGTTTGTATAAATGTTAAAATACCAGCATGTTTGCCAGATGGCAAACATAAACCGCCTCGCAGCGCAGCGAAGATCCCCGCGCTTTACTCGCAAAGCGAGTAGCGGGGACCCAAATAACAATTTATCCATTTAACCAAATTAACCATATTTACTAAATTAACCAATTAACCAATGAACTACGAACCATGAACTATGAACCATTTACAAGCATCGAGAATCCAACTTTAGCTCACTTTAGGCACTTTAGCTCACTCTTAACTAACTTACCTGCCTATAAGGCAGCAGATATTTACGTGCCTATAAGGCACTACATCTGTAGAGAATCCTCTACAAATCA
>CAZLIO010000449.1:0-3901 GCA_964559025.1 uncultured Pirellulales bacterium
GTAACTGCTGCACCCGTTGCAGAACCGACCCTCGTAATCGTTGTCATACATGGAGAAAACCAGGCTCCACTGATGCAGATTTGACTGGCACACTGAGGCTTTGGCCTGTTCCCGTGCCCGTCTGAGTGATGGCATCAGGATCGCCATCAGCAGGGCAATGATAGCAATGACAACTAACAGTTCAATGAGCGTAAAGGCGTTTCGCTTAAGCGTGATTCACCTCCTTTACCTGCTGAAGAATATGCCTTTCTGCAATCTCTCAGAGGGTATTCTACCATTATTGGGCAACATACGCAATATTAAAAATCAAGGATCCAGAAATTCTGTTTTCCGCCCCTGTCTGCCGTCTTCGGTTTTCTGTCCGCCGGCATCATTCCTCAGCCAGGTCAATTTCCAGCCGAGAGCACACCGCTGGCATGCCGCGCAAACAAGCCTCGTATGTCTTGCCGATATTCTTGGAGGATGCCCTCTCCGAGGCCCTGCCAATCGCCACAACGGTATAGTGCGCGTGCCAGCACAATCTCGCGTAAGGGTTCCAGGCGGCGACGCTTTTTTTGCGGATGGTTGGTAAGTGGCTCAAGCCCCAACATAACATGGCCTCGCATTCCGGGCTTATTCAGAAGCCGAGCCAAAGGCTCTGCTGCAGTTGGGTCTGCAATCTGTTCAAGCGCCAGTGCCAGAGAACGGTGGTGCGAGAGCGTTACGTTGGGATTAAGTGTGTCCAGCTTCTCCAGAAGAACGGGCAACGCACGCCTATCGCGGGTGCCCCCGAGTGCGAGGATCAGCGCATCGACCGGCGTTGGCAAGTGTGCATATTCGGCCATAGATCCTTGATAGATCTTGGCATCCCACTGATCAATCTCTTTTAGCTTCGCGATAAGTGTTGGCACAACTTCTCGCTCTCCCATGAAACCGAGCAGCTTTGCATAGGCTATCTTGACTTCGCCTGTGGCGGAGGTAAATGCGGTCTTCAATGGGGACCGCGCCTTGTCAGCGTGAGAGAGGATGATGGATAGCGCTTTACACCTTGCGGCGCGCGACTGAGTCTGGTTGCTATACTCACGGACGGCCGCATGGACAAGTCTGTCGGGCAGCGGAAAAGAATCCCTGTGCGTTAGCACGTCTTCGGGCAAATTACCAATTTGGACGAGATGTTTCTGCAACGCCTTAACATCAATTCGTCTTGGCGTGCGCTCGTCCCTGACCGCCATGGCAGCCGCTACCCCTGCTGCGTAGCCCTGGTTATGCATGTCCAGTTGCATACGGATCATTGCCGTAGCGTCTCGGTGCATGCTCATACCTAAACCAATAACGAGAATCCCATCCAATCCCCGCGGCAACAGACAGCGGTACGGCGTGTAACATGTTCCACCGGGGGCCGGATGATTCGCCTTGCGGGTTTGCTGTGTGTGTGGGATGAGGGCGAAGTAGGATTCGCTCGGGTAACAGTGCGAGTCGTAGTCGCTGCCTGAAAGCACGATCGAATCCGGATACGTGCGACCGGCGATCTGATCCACATAAGAGAGCACCTGATCGCCTACCACGCGCCGACGCTCACGATTTTGGATCAAGGTACCCATGTCATACGAAGCCGCTGAGCTGGTCATGCGCACACCAACGAAGGCCCGCCAGACGTCAAGAACGTCCGATTCATCCACCAACAGGTAGTCCGTGTTAACATACGTCGCACCGGGGCTGCGCATCGGCAAACCGGTTCCCTGCAGAGCGATGTCTGTTTCATCGCCACCGAACATGGAGTCGGCGCCTGCGGCCACTGCAATATCGGCGTTGCCCGTTGCATCGATAACCACATCAACCAATATCGCTCCGCGCCCCATGGGTGTAGCGACCAGTACACCCTTCACAACATTTCCGTCAACAAACGCTCCACAGCCGAGCGCACCCAGCCAGATCTTTCCGCCAGCATTCCGGATCTCAGTGCGATACCATTCCATTTTGTATTCTGTGTTATGCTCCTTGTCGCAAAAGGGAACCTCTCTGGTGAAACCACGCAGCCGGCCATGATATGGCCGCCCAATCAACCCCATGGTCCCTACACCCCCGAGTCCTTCCTGGTACTCGACAACCAGAACATCGACCCCGTACCTTGCGGCCCCGATGGCGGCACAAGCGCCGGAGGTTCCACCCCCGATGACTGCGACATCAACGTCTGCCAAGACGGGCACGCCACAAGCGCTTGAAGAAACTGCTTTCGTTTCATGACCGGTGGGTCGCAGCCCGCGTAACACTTCGCGGACATCTCCGTTACTGGCAGGCGGCGCAGAACCAGCCTTTACGGACACATTGACCGGAACACCCGTCTTCTGTGCTTGTTGTGCGGCTGCTCTGCCGACCATGCGTCCGATTCTCTCCAACCTGTCTGGGCGCAGACAAGCTTGCATCTGGTCACGTGGAATATCGGCTGATCCACTGAGTACATAAAGTCGGGAACAGCCTTCCGCCCTAAAACGCTGTAGAGGAGGCTGGGTCCCAATACGCCATCCGTCCGACACTGTTTCTCCAATAATCGAATCGGATGGAATAGAGAACAGTTTCTCGGCGGATCTGAATTGACCGTCGCGATATGTGATGTCCCGCGCTTTTTGCTCGGCTTCTGCCAGGGCGGCAAAGCTCCCGTCACCAAGATTCAGATCAAGTGCGTACTCGTAATAGAAGAGTTCCTGGCCCTCGGCCCTAATCACAGCCGGTATCTCTCGGGTCGGAAACAATCCGCGGGTTACCTTGCCCCCAAGAACAACTCGGTTGCAGCGTCCGTTACCAGATCCCCAAGGTTGTCGCTTGGCACCGGCCAGCCCGGCGATAACGGCACGGTCTGTAGTGTCGATGATGATCTTGCCTATAACTGCTTGCCGGCCAGCCCGATTGGCAATAACGATTCCAGCAGGATCGCCACCGTCATCGACCAGAATATCGGTTGGATAACAACCGAGCAGAAAGCCTACTCCGGCGTCGAGTAGCGCCGCTTCAAGCGTCTGCTTTACATGTATTGGCGTGGTGATCTGCTTATCAGAAAAGATTTGCCTTGTCAACTCACCATGGAGAGTTTCTCCTTCGTCCAGCCAGAGACGCATCGTCGCACAGATGTCTTCTCCAAGATATGGGCGAGAGCCAACAAGCAATACCCTTACACCTTCCTTGGCGGCTTCGGTAGCCGCGGCAACGGCGCCCAAGGTACCTCCCACAACGACTATATCGACCTTATGCACAACCGGTATCTGCCGCGAGCTTTGATGCACAGACTCGGCACCGAAGGCCGGATGCACAAACACAGTTAACAACAGGCAGGCAAGGACACATCGCATTTCGAACCTCCTTTTTCCCCAGATTGTGCCCAGGAAATGTCCCACTGATTGTTGAAAATGGTAACTGTTCACGGGTATTTTCATAGTATTGGGCAACGCACCCGACATCAAGTACCCAACTTTTGAACCTACTTTATAACACACACATCTGTTGCAAGTCAATAGAATAATGTCTCAGAGTTGAGTCTGTGCTAACATTACAGAGGACATATCTACCCGACCTTTCTTCTTTGGCGGCCTCTTTCGAGGTGTAGGATGCTGATAGTCTGCTTTGCTTGGTTGAGGTGGATGTCTCGGTACATATCTACCGCGATTCGCTGGCTGAGGTGGTCTTGAGGTCGGACGCGATAGATACTCTTCTGCATCTTGCGATGACGACGGTTCTCACGCTCTACCGCATTCGAGGTCGCGGGCAACAAACGGTCATCCAGAAACGTCAGGGCATTCTCCATGTTTGGCGAGGACTGTTGCCTTGGGTAACGTTTACGTTCTCGTCTCGCCGAGAGTGCGCGGACCAGTCCCACCAGCTAATCAGTTGCACAAAAGACACCTTTCCCACGAGTTGCAAAACGTCAGAA
>CAZLIO010000450.1:0-3890 GCA_964559025.1 uncultured Pirellulales bacterium
GGGCGATTTTCCCCGCAAGAGAGCCGGCTTGCTTGCTTAAGACCTCAATTTCATTGATGTTGCCCTGACGGGCCAGCTCTATTTGCTTTTCCAACAGGCTTTGCAGCTCGTTCAGCAGGTGTATCTGTCCATCTGGAATAATCTCAACACTATCGGCGCTCATTACACTCGAGCTCCTGTTTGGATTCCTTGTTTTACCTGGGCCAAACTATGTTCGACTTCTTCCAGAAGATTAGCTGCGTCTGTGTGGTTCTTGTCCAGAGTTAATAGATCCAGGAGAATTTTTTGGGACTCCTCAAGCTTGCCATCTTTCATATATAGCGCCGCCAGTGGGAACATAACGGAGGTATCACCCGGGTGCATATTCAAATATGCCTCCAGATAGTGAATAATCTTTGAGAATGAACCCATCTGGCAGGAGGTCTGAAACAGGCCCAGAAGAGCTATTAGATTGTCGGTGTCCAGCTCCAGGCTTTTAAGGTACATCTCAAAGGCCTGCTTGTAATCGGCTCTTTGCTGGGCGACCATAGCGGAGCCCGCATAGGCCTTGGCGCAATTGGCGTCCAGCCGACAGGCCACCCTAAAGGCTATTTCAGCATCATCAAGAAGATTCTTTTGCAGCGCCACTACTCCAAGCCCAACATAAGGGCCCGCCTCGTCAGGCGATAGGACGGCTGCTTTTTCGTAGTATTGTTGTGCCTGTGTGTAGTTGCCGACAGAAGTGTAACAGTCCCCCAGTTCCTGCAAAACTTCGTAATGCTGTGTCGAGTCGTGCTGTTCATCGATATTATTTTGTGTTATGTCCATAGCAATTCTTTTCCTTCGAGTATTTGTTCCGCTTTTTCGAGTAAATTAATCGCCGAGTTAAAATCATTTTTCTCGCGTTTGACCTTTGCTTCCAACAGGAGTGTATCCACTGTTGGTCGTTGACGGTTGACTTCACGGCTAAGTTCGGCTGCTCGGATGTGGCCGCCGGCTTTGAAGGATGCCTTTGCAGCTAACGTTTTCATCCATAGTTCGTTTTGATAATGCCCCATGATATATTCAAACATTTCAGCAGCCTTTGACCAATTACCGTTTTTTTCTGCTGACTTGGCTTTCTCAAGCAATTGGTCAAACTGAAACGGTATTTCTTCTGGTTGCAGGCGCCTTATCGCTATGCCGGCCGCATTCAGAGATTCACGCACAGATAAATGTGGAAAGCTTCTCCGAGCATACTGTAACTCATTTTTTCTGACCACTACCGCCCAGAGTCTTTCTGTTGAGTCTTCTAACTCAAATCCCTCGTTGTTGACTGAGCTGTTGACCAAAGCATGGAGTGAATCCTCTACCCAGAATTGTCTCATGGGAAATCCACTTGGTACTATGGCAATATATTCACCCTCACATCTGGCTAAAGCTGCGTCTATTCGCTGGACCTGAGAAGACAACGGATTAACGAGCACAGGGATTATGTTAGGCATATCGGTGTCAAGTTTTTCGAAATCGCTTCTCGGCAGCGGCATATAAACCTCGTATGGATAGAAGGTACGCTGCCAGATAGAACCGAGGGTTGTGCCCGCCTGCTTGTTCAGCCTCTCTGTAATAAAAATGATGGACATATCTCCGAGTTTAGTCCAGGGTTTGGGGGGCCTGGTGGTTCGTATCGTTAGGATGTTCCTCGTATATTCCTTTTCATTCTTGCGTCGCTGCACTGATATTCTGTCACAGTCACCGTCAGGCTGATAAAATTCACCGGTAATTTCGGGGACATGGTGAAAATCTGAGAAGAAAACCAGCCGCCGCGTCATATCCCAGTCTATTAAAACGTTTATGTCCTCGTTATATAGACCCGTTTTTTCAAGCAAATCCCTCCGATGCATAAGGCTTACGTGCAGGACATGATTATAGTACAGCATAAAAAAGCGGTCGAAATCCCTGCTGATTTCAACAACTTTGCTTAAAACTTTTCGGCTGCCGTCCGAGCAAACCTTACAATACACTTTATACAAATCACTGTATGCGACTTGGCAGCCGCTATTGTTTTCAAGAGCATCGAGAAGTGTTTCGATGTGATTAGGATAATATAGGTCGTCGTCGTCAAGGTAGGCAACGTATTTGCCTTCCGCTCGAAGTAATGCTTCATTGAGCGAATGGGCCTTGCCGCGATTCTCCTTTCTGTCGATAAATATTAACCGTTCGTCCCCAAATGAATTGACTATATCGCTTACGTCTTCGCCGCCGTCATTTATCACGATGATCTGAAGATTTCGATAACTCTGGCGCACAACGCTGGCCAGAGCCCCGGCTAAATATCGGCGCCGATTAAAAGTCGGGACAAGCACAGTAACTACCGGCCCGGCCTTTTTGGGGGTCCCCAAAGGCGTCTCATTGCGTTTTGGGACTCTCTCGGAGTTTTCTGACATTCCAGGAGTATCTAACATTTTCTAAATAGCTAAGAATTACAAAGTCAAATTATTCTCGAACGTTGGAGCAGAAAATTCTGCGGGTAATCTAATCTCTTCAAGACCCCAATTTCCCGAGTTATTGAAAAGCGCAGACTCGGATTGTTGTGAATCTATCTCCACTTCGAATTGGGTGAAGATATTATTGATCTTGGTCAGCTGCTTTTTCAGCGGATACTTTTCTTCGACGAATCTGCGATACCTTTTGGGTTCGTACGTGTCGGAAAGAATTTGCTCGCAGAATTCTTCAGAGATGTTAAATAAAAACTCTGACGGAAATATCTCCTCTGCACCTGGAAAATTGTGGATGACCGGCTTAAGCCCGCAGGCCATTGCTTCCAAAAGACCCATACCCTGACTTTCAATGATACTGGTCGAAACGATGTAATGTTTGTCCTCAAGCCAGGAACGGACATCTTCCTGCCAGCCATCGAAGAACACCACATCGCGAAGGTCAAGAGCATCAACCATATAATTTAAATATTGCTCAAGAGCCCTGTTCTGAGATATACCCCCGAAGAACAGACGATACTCAGCATCAATATAATGCAGCTTTTGCATACATTGCAAAACGAGAGCTGGGTTCTTTACCGTTCTCAGGTTGGACAAAAAAGCAATATTCTTACCACGCCGGCGCTCGGTAAAAGTAAATTTTTCAAGGTCCACTCCGCTGGGGATTGTGACTATCGATGTTTGACTTTCCAGGTTCGGTACCGTGTGGATAAGAGCATCTTTGACAAAGCTGTTACCAACAGTAACAAGGATGTCGATATTGGCCCAATTCACTAACTCGGGCCATTGCCCATAGGCTTCATAGCGGTGCAGTCTGATAATGTTTTTGCAGACTTTCGGCTGCTTCGAGCCTATTACTGCAAGATTTGTGCACCACTCAAACCACGAAATATCACTCCATTTCATTAATTCGTATAGTTCTTCTTCTGTTTGCTCTTCAAAAACATGTACTTGAAAATGCTGATTTGCAAATTTGATGATTTCGTTAAGAAATCCCATACCATCACCACCACAGAAGAAAGCTATCTTAGGTCTTTTACTGCGAATCACTTCAATCATCGGACTGAGAATCTTCTGGTTGGGCAAGCTTTGCAGTGAGCGAAGTAATATTTCAATAGCGTTGGCCTTATTATTCTGCTCTAAGAATATGTTGGCGGTTCTGTTAAGCACGTCCACATTCAATATGCCCATCTGCTCCATATTATCGAAAAGCTGCATAGCCTCGTTTGCTTTGCCGACTGCAAGATATGCTTCTACAAGGTTCCACACTATTTCTGCAGAGTCCTCCTGGTGACTCAGGGCTTTGACGAAATGCTCGATGGCTTCATCCGAACGGCCCAGGCAATACAGAATTGCTCCCGTATCATTCAGTACTTGTGCGTTGCCGCCGGTCGTGCGAAGATGTTCCTGCATACAAGCTAAAGCTTCCTGATA
>CAZLIO010000451.1:0-3886 GCA_964559025.1 uncultured Pirellulales bacterium
AAATACGCTTCTTCTTTTTTGGATAAGAAGCAAACTCCGGCAAATAATAGTACCAAACCTGAAATCTGCATAACTGTAACCCGCTCTCTTAAAATCAAAAAAGCAAAAACGGTCGCAAAAAAAGGTGTTGAAAGCTCCATAGCAGAAACCTGGGCAGCCTTAATTCGCTTCATGCTTTCATAATAAAGTATGGTCCCCGCCCCAACTATAACACCGACCAGGATTTGATAGATATTGGAAAGAACCAGTGAAGATTTGAGCGATAAGTAAACAACAAATATCACCGAGGCGATTAAATATCTATAAAAGGTAACAACGCCGGCATTAAGCTCTCTGAGATATTTTCTCGTTACTATAGCCGTTGTTGCCCAGGCCACGGTTGCCAACAGCACATAAATATCTCCCATCGTGCCTAATTTTATCATAAACAGATTTTCCGGCGTCTTCGTTGTAACAAACAAGGCTGCAATTATCATAGTTAATATGCCGATGTAATCAAATCTTGTCAGCTTATCTTCCTTTAAAAAAATGAACCCCATCAAAATAACAAAGATTGGCTGCATATGACCTATCAGGACTGCATTAAGCACGGAAATTTTCGTTAAGGCAAAAAAGTACAACAAATCCCCGATTACCGTCCCGGCTATTGCAATATAAAGAATTTTTGAGAGCTGATTTTTGGTAATCTTAAGCTTTTTTCTTCCTGTTAAAAAAACGTATAAAAGGGCAGTGAAAACAACAACTATCGCCCTGATGGCGGAGGTTTGAAGATAATCCGAGTTAGTATAAGCCAGTTTTGCGAAAACAGGCTCCAGCGACCACATTATACTGGCCCCCAGTATTGCCAATATGCCTGTTTTCTTTGAGTTCATAATAGACAAAAAATTTGATATAACAGCCAAAAAATCCGACGTAACAGCAATAAAAACCCGATATATAAGATGGGTTTTGATAGCATATTTATACACTCAAGGCAAGAGGGTAAATTTTACAGATATAGCATCACAACCGCTTTTTTGCTATATGTATAGAATGCTGTTGTAAAGTTACTTATGAGAAACAGGTATAATATTGGATTTCAAAAAGGTCAGGCAAAAATATGCAGATAGATTCATATCAATTCGGCAAAATCGTTATTGACGGGGTAGATTACAGTAAAGATTGTTTAATTCTTGATGGAGTCGTCCAGGCCAACTGGTGGAGAAAGCGGGGTCATTTGCTGTCCGCTGAGGATTTGGAGCCTGTCATTAAAGCCAAACCGACCGTGTTAATAGTCGGCTGTGGCGCATCGGGGATGATGAAAATCCCGAATGAGACCCGCCACTTTCTGCTGGAAGAGGACATCCAACTGGAGGTGGTTGATACGGCCAGGGCCGTCGAACGATTTAATGAACTATCGCAAACCGACATCAGAATCGCCGCCGCTCTGCATCTGACCTGTTAAAGAAGTCTTTGCAACGAGCTATTTTTCAGACTTCTTCTCTGGTTTCATTACCTCGCCGGTCATTGGAACAAATCGGACGGGCATTACATTACTCTTGTGGAGATTGCCCTTTTCATCCTTTGTAATCAAGACCAGGTACTGAAAATCCCAAGGACGGCCGTAAGGCAGTATCATCCTGCCGCCCGGCTTTAACTGTTCGAGCAGCGGTTCAGGTATGCGCCCGGCAGCGGCCGTTCCGATGACGGCGTCAAACGGGGCCACATCCGGCCAGCCGAAAAATCCATCACCGAACCTGACGAATACGTTCGGGTAGCCGAGCTCCTTCAGGCACTTTTTGGCCCTTTTTGCAAGCCCTTCGACAATCTCGATAGTATATACCTGCTGTGCAATCTCGGCACAGACCGTGGCCTGATAGCCGGAGCCGGTGCCTATCTCAAGGACTTTGGAATCGGGCTTTAACTGTAAGGCCTCGGTCATAAAGGCAACAATATACGGCTGACTTATGGTCTGGTCAAAGCCGATGGGCAGCGGATTGTCTGCGTAGGCATAGCGCTGCTCGGAGAATCGGACAAAGGCGTGGCGGGGTACGATACGCATCGCCTTTAGGACATTGGGGTCCTTGATGTCTCTGGCCTGGATTTGCCAGGCAACCATTTTTTCGCGCTCTTCGATGCGCTCTTTAAAAGCGGGATGCTTGTGTTCTGGACGCAGCAGTTTCTTATCACTTAGGTCTTTTTGCTCCCGCTCTGACTGCTGGTTCGGCTCGGCTGGTGCCTTATTGGCATCCGATTCTGTCTCCTGCGAAGCTACAACGGGCTCCGGCTCCTTTGCACAGTTCACCGTAAAGATAATTGTAAATAACGCCGGCAGTATCAGCAGACACAGGGCCACATACACCCACTTCTTGAGCAATACCGGATCTTTTGCAGCCATTTTCTATCCCTCCAATTTGCACTTTACGATTTCCGATAGTCAGCAACTGTTATTATATCATATATATAGCAAGTGCAGCCAAAAAAATAAGAATACGGATTTTCTTCCAGCGCCTATAATATACAATTACACGTAAGGTATAATGCATTAAATTAAACATTGCAGGTGAAAATATGGAGATACCTCTCATCTTGGGTATGGTGATTGTTGCCAGTTGCCTCGGTACAATGACAGGCTTTGGTACATCCACCATTATGGTCCCGACTCTTTTACTGTTGTATCCTGTTCCTCAAACCCTGCTGTTTGTCGGCATTATCCATTGGTTTGGCAACATTTGGAAGTTAGTTTTGTTCCGCAAGGGAATCCAATGGAAGCTCATTCTGAGCTTCGGCATCACGGGTATTGTTGCCACATTTCTTGGGGCGTCATTAGTGTTTAATATCTCAACAGCGATACTATCAAGGATATTAGGTTCTTTTCTGATTATTTACGTAATTTACCTGTTTGCAAAAAGCTCTTTCAAAATCAAACAAAGCCTGTTTGCTGGCGCTTGTGGAGGTGCGCTCTCAGGTTTCCTGGCGGGTCTGCTTGGAATGGGCGGTGCGGTTCGTGGACTTTTTTTAACATCCTTTGATTTGCCCAAAGCAGTTTATATAGCCACGTCAGGTGCCATTGCCTTGATAATAGACACTACCCGGCTAACAACCTACTTTGCAAATGGAGCGCGACTTCCGACTTTGCTATCGTGGGGCCTGCTTTTATTTATTCCCGCTTCTTTCCTGGGTGCAAAAATAGCTCAGCGTATCGTCGATAAAATCCCCCAAAATCATTTTAGAAAAGTAGTCGCTGTATTTCTCTTGCTGGTTGGAATAAAATTGCTTTTGCTGCCAAAATGACTTTCGTTTTGTGAATTGACAATATATTACAGACAGCCAATTTTTTAAAAAATCCCCTTGCATAGCCGATAAGAGACGATATAATTATCGTACCGTATCCTATCCATAAATTACGAGAGACGATTACGCGGGCGTAGCTCAGTGGTAGAGCGTCACGTTGCCAACGTGAATGTCGTGAGTTCAAATCTCATCGCCCGCTTTAAGGAGTTTTCCCAGGGATAGGGGCCTGAAAACGTTTCTTTAGCGTTTAAGGAACCTTATAGTATCGGTGAGATACCGGCTAACGGGTAGTTTGGCGTTGGTTGCCGATATGTTTGAGTCCAGCACCAATTAGGCGTGAGCCTAAGGTCAATTGGAGCCGGATTGGAAATCGTGAAAACTTGGCTAAAGCCCGCTGCTTCGCTTTGGCGCCTGCACTGTCGTTACCGCAGGTGCAAGCGAAGCAAAACGGCGGGTTGATGCCTTTTTTGTTTATTATTTCAGAATTGCACCCGCTTGTGTGGGTGTAAACTCGTGCCTGCCCCTGCTTTTGCAGGGTATGTGTTTAACCAGACAACTGAATCAGCAGTTTCCTTATGTGGCACGGGCTTCCAGCCCGTGAAAACACGGCCAA
>CAZLIO010000452.1:0-3850 GCA_964559025.1 uncultured Pirellulales bacterium
TTTACTTTGGCCTTTTCTGTATCTTTTATAATTCCGAGTATCATCGTTCCTCCGCTCTGCCAAAAGGACGATAGCAACTGTCCATACACCCGAAAAAAGTCAGCATAATAAACTCTGTCAGACTCACAGTCCCCAATTAAATTCTACGAAATGTGATGAAGAGTACAAAAATACGGCGTTATAAAAGTTGTTAAGACCGATAAGGCTTCTGCCAGCCTTCATCTCATTAATGTCCTTGATAGCCCCCACTTGGATTCGCCAATTGTGATGGACTAAAAACCCTCTCAGTGGGGGAGTCCATATAAAATTTTGTGTGGATTCCCGGCATCCTTATGCCGGTTTGTGGCAGAATAACCCGCATTTAATAATCGTAAAAGGCAATGCCCTCACTGTCGTTGCCGGTCCAGTTAATCTTAAACTCGCCGGTTTCTTTCTTGTATAACCATCCCCCGGAGGTGCCGTCCACCGCTGCAGAAAAGTCGGTCGCCTCGGGTACATAGGTGATATTGGATAACTTGTTGAAGGGATTTTCGGGCATTCTCTTAATATAAGGGCCGTGTAGGTAAGGGGCGGAACGCACTGTTGATGGAGAAGCTGCGCCAGTTTCATCGCTGGTCCCGGTGAATTGTAACTGCAGAAGTGCTTCCGGGCCGGCGGAGCCATCCACATATCCCGGCGGGATTCCCTTGTGCTGCAGCTTATAAAGCTCGATCTGGTTTCGCATTACTCTGATATTGTCTTTGGCGGCTGACTCCCGAGCTTTCACAATATGACCCTGAAATGTGGGCAGAACAAGTGCAGCAAGGATGCCCAGAATGGTCACAACTAATATCACTTCGACGAGTGTAAAAGCCTTTTCTTTCATTTCTACAGTCCAAGAAACATAACAGTTATGACAGGCATATCCTATATCGGCCATTAGGAAGCGGTACTTTGCCGGACGATTACGTTTTTTATACAATACGTTGATTTAAGATTTCGTTTTCTTAAAAAAGTGGCGGAAAAAATCTTTTTAGACCTATAATATCTCTGCCTGGTATCCTATACAGTAAGGGCAAAATTTGGAGAAAGTCTGTGGGCCTCAGTAATGATAAAAGGGCTGCAAGCGTAATGCTCACAGCCCTGTAATAGTTTTGTAGTTGGAGGACATTGCAATGACTGACTGGAAAATGCTATTTCTTATGCGGTACGATGCGCCCCCCTTGGTTCCTTCTATTGCGTATTAGTTTGTGATATTTCTTCTGTGGTGGTACGATGCGCACTGTGTCGGTCCCTGATATCTCGTTCCCGTCAGCAATACCCGTCAACGTAGCCTCTGTGCTGTTCTCATCCAGATCCAAGTCCTGCGTTCTGAAGAAAAACAGCATATCTTTATCACCATCGTCATCCACATCCTTCATCATTTTCCACTTCCACCGCAATGTCCAACGCAATGGTGAGGCTCCTGCAAATAGTACGGTCTCAGGCTTAATGGTGCCGGCATCAAAGTCCCCGGTAGTTAACACTGCCACTGGTACGACTCCCTTAGAATTGAGATTTATGCTGTTGTCATCGCTGCCGGGCTTGATATCGATTGTTATCTCCTCCAAGCCGCTACTCGGAGGCGGTTGAAGATTAATGGGTGTGTTGCTGAGGATCCAGAGGTGGATTTCGCTTGTATCTCCGTAGTAGTCGTATTTGCCGGTCAAAGTACCACTTCCTCCAGTTAAGGTGACCTTCCCATAATCACAAGGGTAGTCATCGACTTTGAATTCAGTGCCATAGACTGTCACAACCGCAGTTGAAACCGCAGTTGAAGCAGTTGAATTATCGCCCAAAAGCATGATGTAAGAATAAGCACCAAGTTCACCGGCATAAATGTTGACTGTACTGCCATCATAGGCAAAGATTCCGTAGTCCACATAGGCCCCCGGATATAGATTCACCGTCCCACCCTTCACTTTTAAGTAGTCGTCATCAATCCGTTCGACATCCATGCCGGTACCGACATTTAGGATTTCCCCACTTTCAACGTCTCTTGCGCCACACGGTGCGTCACATAGCAAAATCGCCAGAATACACAATAAAAGTGTCGAGAATCTCATTCTAATATGATTTTTCTTATTTTTCTTTTTCATTGTTCCACTCCTTAAAAAATTGAGTTTCTTGGTTCCCCAATTTAGGAGTTATTATCGAGATCCATCCACACTCCGACGAACAGTTTTGCTAATACTGGCCTCCGTGCTTGCGAAGCAAATCGACGACATCCTTGCAAACTCTGTCCCTATTGAGCCTAATGGATGCCCAATACAGAGGAGTACGTGACAATAAATCTCTTGCATTCACATCTGCACCCTGGGCGAGCAAGAGCTCAGCGACGTCTTTGTGGTCCTGTTGGGCCGCATAATGGAGGGGAGTACGACTCGGACTTTTATCTTTTGCATTAACATTCGCTCCCTGGGCGAGCAAAATCTCGACCACATCCAAATGACCGTCTCTGGCTGCAAAGTGCAAAGGAGTTCGTTCCATTTGATTTTCCGAATTCACATTCGCTCCCCCGGCGAGCAGAACCACGACTACATCCTTGTGGCCACCTAAGGCCGCTGCGTGCAAAGGAGTTTCGCCCATCATATCTGTTGCATTTACATTTGCTCCCTTGGCAATGAGAAGCTCGGCAATCTCCACATGGCCTTGCTGAGCTGCGCAGTGCAGGGGAGAAAAACAGTTTTTGTCTTTAATGTTTACATCCACCCCATTGTCAATGAGAAGCATAACCATGGATTTCTGTTCCTCCCGGAGCGCCTCGAATAGAAGGGCCTGGCCATCTCCTTCGGCATCCACCAGTGTAGGCTCCTCTGCCAACAAGGCTTCAGCCGTTTCAAGGTCTCCCGACCTCACCGCTTGATGAAACGTCGCGATTTGAGTTCCACATCCGGTGAGTATGAAACTGGCAAATAAAACCATCAAAGCAATAATCATTCTTTTTCCATTAGCCATGATAAACCCCCTTGAAGAAAAATTTTGGTATTGATCGGCAAGTCGCACAGCGCGGCTCGCTTCCTGACAATTGCCTGTATTGTCATTTAATCGCTATTAGCACTATTGCTATGGTTCCTATTAACAAAATAATCAACCCGATTACTAGCTCGGTCCGACTCATAGTTACCCCTGATTAAAATATAAGAAATGGCTTGAGAGATACAAATTCGCCAGAATAATAAATCGTAGAAATTGGCCTTTGAATTCACTTAGAACGCCCGCCGTATGGAATAATTTTTTCGACTCCACAACACAAAAGACGATAAGTCCTATAATACATTGTGCTTTAAGGCGCTCCCCAGCTGCTTTCTTCCTCCTCCAGATATAGAAAATAGCCATTTTTGCTCTCGGCAGATGTATTTACTATATTATTAAGGGAGCCCTGCATTGTTTTGAGGGAGTTCCTGCAGAAAGCTCGCACGAGGTCGGTGCATATAAGACAAAATTGCTGAAAATTTAGGGGGGAGACGTTATGGGAGCGGTAAAAGGGTTTTGGCAGCATACGAACGGCAAAATTTACGCTGTCGAAAGCGATACGTTTGGAAAGATTATCGGCGGTTTCGGACCTTTGGACCCTGATGACCTACACGACCTCGACGATTACGATTACAAGCCCGCCATAACCGGATGGCTGGCAGAGGCAGTAGCCCAACGTAAGCTGCATAGAATCAATCCCTGTATAGCCTAATTCCCTGGACCTCACTAACGAAAAGTCCCCTAATACATGGTGTGTGAGAGATTCTACTTTCCTACTCCAGTTTTACGTGCTGATTAAGACTCCTGCAAAATTGAGGTTAGGCATATATTATTTAAGAAAATCTGTTTTTTTGAT
>CAZLIO010000453.1:0-3849 GCA_964559025.1 uncultured Pirellulales bacterium
TCAGGTCGTACAGCTCCCACTCGTCGATATCGTGATAGAAGTGTATCAGCTTGTAGCGTTTGGTTCGTACCCCGTAGTGC
This sequence comes from uncultured Pirellulales bacterium, assembly GCA_964559025.1. Taxonomy (GTDB): domain Bacteria; phylum Planctomycetota; class Phycisphaerae; order Sedimentisphaerales; family Anaerobacaceae; genus NIOZ-UU13. The sequence continues at coordinate 81 of CAZLIO010000453.1, forward strand.
CGTTTTACACTGTGCACGGCCGGATACTCAGAGTAGGGGTAGTACATCGACTTACGCCAATCGCCGGGTGTTTTGCCCTGGAGTATCTTGCGAATGGAACGGCCCTGCATATCGGGCGGCGTTTGTACACCGGCAAAATCTAAAAACGTCTCGCCAAAATCAAGATTCAAGACGATATCATTGTTTATCGAGCCGGCTTTGACTTCCTTTGGATACCGCACCAGCAGCGGCATACGCAGCGATTCTTCGTACATAAATCGCTTATCGAACCAGCCGTGGTCGCCCAGGTAAAAGCCCTGGTCGGAAGTATAAACCACGACGGTATTTTTAGTCAGGCCAGATTCATCGAGATAATCCAATACCCGACCGACATTCTCGTCAACCGAGGCAATGCATCGCAGGTAGTCTTTGATGTATCTTTGATATTTCCAGCGGACAAGGTCTTTGCCCTGGAGGTTGGCCTGGCGAAAGGCTTCGTTTTTCGGTTCGTATGCGGCGTCCCAGAGCTTTTTCTGCTCAGGTGTAAGGTTTCTGGGGGGCACGAGTTTCAGGTCTCTATCGTTCATCGTCTTTTCGATGCTCATATCCTGTTCCTTGGCGGCCCTTCCGCGGTTGGAGTAATCATCGAACAGGTTTTCCGGCTCCGGTATATTAACGCCATCATACATTGTTAAATATTTGGGACCCGGCTCCCACGAGCGGTGGGGGGCCTTGTGGTGATACATAAGGCAGAATGGTTTATCGCCGGTGCGTTCTTTTAGCCATTTGAGTGCGTGGTCGGTAATAATATCAGTGGTATAGCCGGTATATTTTCTTTTCTGGCCCATCTCGATCATAGCCGGATTATAGTACGTTCCCTGCCCGGGAAGGACGTTCCAGTAGTCAAAGCCGGTCGGGTTGGTTTTGAGGTGCCATTTGCCGATCATAGCGGTTTGGTAACCAACATTTTGCAGCAGCTTGGGGAAGGTTTGCTGGCTGCCGTCAAACTTCAGCCGATTATCGGTAACGCCGTTGATGTGGCTGTATTTGCCGGTCAGGACTACCGCCCGGCAGGGGGCGCAGATTGAATTTGTGCAGAAGCTGTTCTCAAAGAGCATGCCCTCTTTGGCAATCCGGTCAAGGTTCGGTGTCTTATTGATTTTGCTTCCGTAACAGCTCAAAGCGTGTGAGGCATGGTCGTCTGTCATAATATATATGATGTTCGGCCGGTTTTTTTCAGTCCCTGTTATTTGAGCGATGCTATTGCAGGCTGGTAGTATGGACAATGCCGACGCTGAGCCTGCCATAAAACCGAGTTTTTTCAGAAAACTCCGGCGATTTAGCCGGATGTCTGTTTGGGTTCCCGCGAAGCGGGGTCCCTCCCCGTGTCTTTCGGGAAATTCTCTCCTTGTATGTTTTTTCATTATGTTTCCTTTCTTACGTTTATGTATAGGTTATTTACTCAGAGCTCTTTTTGCTTTTCATACATACGATCGGATTATGTCTTTTGTCGCCAAACGTTTGCGTTGGGGACATTAGGCTGCACATCCAGCCGGGACTCCCAGTCTCTTAGCATCTTTCGGTGCTCTGATAATTCTAAAGCATATCGTGAGCTTTCTGCAAGATTTTTGGTCTCGCCGGGGTCGGTTCTCATATCGAAAAGCTGCTCAACCGAATCGTCTTTGTAAACGATATACTTGAAAGACGGTGTCCGGACCATTCTTCCTGTATTGGAGCTAACTTCGGTAACAATGAAGCTGTTGACAGAAACGGAGCTGCCTTCGAGGATTGAGCGTAAGCTCCTTCCACGCATATTTTTTGGTGTTTTGATTCCGGCGTAGTCACACAGGGTCGGCATTATATCCAGGCCGGAGGCCAGGTGGGTAGTATCTGTTCTGTTTTCAGGAATATGTCCGGGCCAGGAAAGAATCAGCGACACTTTTGCAGCTTCGTCGTAGAGTGTATTTTTCCGTACCATCTGATGATGTGCCAAACCCTCACCGTGGTCTGAAGTAAATACGATTAGTGTATCCTTCGCATAACCATAATCTTCCAGCGTTTGAAGGATACGGCCGATTTCAGCGTCAAGGTGTTCGATATTGCGGTAATAGCTCCAACGGTAATAGCGCCACTGCTCTTTGTTCCATTTGCCCTTAAACGGCTCATTTCCCAGCCGTCTCTGTTTGATGTTCTTCGGCTCATTTTTGTCGTACACAAAATTATCCGGAAGTTCCGGAAGCTCCCTTGTCAGTTCGCCATAGCGAAGTCGGTCCGGCTTGTCCATATTCAGCCTTAGCCACTCACAGATGTCGTGAGGCTGCATAAATGAAGCAGCTAACAGGAATGGTTTGGATTTTGAGCGGTTTCGCAAAAAGCCCTGGCATGCACGTGACATTACCGTATCACAAAGGTAACCAAAGCCGCCGATGCCCGTATTGATTACGTTAAAGCCCGGTATATTGCTTGTGTAAGTTCTTGGCAAATGCCACTTGCCTGCGTAGAAGGTCTCGTAATCGGTTTGTTGTGAGAACCATTGGCCGAGGTTTGGGATGTCTGAACGGATGGGGCGGCCGTTTACGTAAACGGTGGCCTCACTGCTGGTTCGGCCGGTAAAAATAGCACTCCTTGCAGGGCTGCACAATGGATTGGCTGAGTACGATTGAGTGAAGCTTAAGCCGCTGGTTTTGAGGCGATCAAGTGCTGGTGTTCGCACATGACGACAGCCTCCAGCGGCGATTGTATTGATATGCTGCTGGTCTGTAATAATCAAAAGAATATTCTTTGGCTTTGGCCTGCGGCTTTGCCGGGCAGCGAAAACGTTCCTCTTTAAAGTGCCATTGGCTAATAGTGCCACGGCGCTTCCGCTCAACTTTATAAAATCCCGCCGGTTTACAAGGCAGGAAGATTGCTCTGTTGTGGTATTTTTATTCATCGTTCTTATTTCCTTTGTGAGCTTTTCCTTTTTTCGTATGATTTTCGTTCTTTTTCTATTATTTGTCTGGTGATTTTCTCTGCCTGTTCATCCAAGATATAGGCCTTGTTCATCGAGACCACTACTAATAATCTATGATGGTCATCGAGCCAGTATTCGCAGGGAAGAATCCCGCTTCCTAATTGAACGAAGCAGTGCAGTGGTATATTTTCGCCACCTATCTTCGTTGGGTCAAGTGCGCGATAAGATAGTCGCTGGTCTTTTTTCAAAAGGCTCAGCCCTTCAAGCATATCAAAGGCTAAAGCAGTTTCCTTGCTGGTTTTCAGACGTTGCACCGCCTCAAACAAACACCAATCTCCTGTGCTTCTGTCCAATCTCTCATCAGCCACACCATTGTCATTGCTGCTCAGCTCTGAGATGTACTTGCCGTCTGAGCCTCTAAACCGGCCCGAAATTTTCCATTGAATGGGTGATGCCAATTGATTATTCCGGCACTCGATCGTTGCTTCAATAATGCTCACTAATGCGTCAGCCTGCAAGACTTCCTGATGCACCTTTAATGTTAGAGAGTTTTGTGAATTGATGAGGCGTTTTATCCGCAGAAATCCGACGTTTTCATTGCCGCTTTGGCGGTAACCGTGGCACGTCCAAATGCGGTACGTGTTGACCCAGTTTCCATCGGGCTTGAAGTCTTCGGATGAAGGCGGGAAATTACTGAGAGCACCTAATTCATCTAACAGGGTCGGCGTTAAAGGTGAACCGACTATCGTTCTTTGTTTTTTCTTTGCCATAATATTTCTTTTGGTTCAACTGAAAAAAAGTTGGTTACTTTAAGGTGAGTTTACCGACTAAGACCAT
>CAZLIO010000454.1:0-3847 GCA_964559025.1 uncultured Pirellulales bacterium
CGCCTTGGCCTCGAACTTTTCGCTCGGCCTCATAACGACCCGGTTATTCGGATAAACTCTTAGATTATTGAAAAGGAGCTGCTAATAATGGCAAGCAATAGAAATCATCTTAATCGACGCGATATTCTGAAAGGTTTTGGATTAGGGGCCCTGGGCCTTGCCTTTGGTGGAAAAACCTTTGGTCCCACCCTCAGCTATGCGGCCCCGGGAAGCCCCTGGGTCAAAAAGAACGGATTGTTCGGAACCGAAGCACCACCTGCAAAGGTCGCTCTGATAAAAGGCAATGACAGGCGGGATATCGTATATCAAGCCCTTATGAAAATCGAGGACGAGGTCCTCGCTTCAATCGGCGACAAAAAGAAAATTCTTATCAAGCCGAACTTCGTAGTCACATCTCGCCAGCTTGCCGCTACCACGTGGATGCAGTCAGGGGAATCCTCGATTTTCTAAAGCCGCACTTCAAACATCAGATTATTGTCGGCGAATCCACAATCTCCAGAGAAGGCACATTTGATGGATTCAAGAATTACGGCTATCTGCCGCTGGAGAAAGAATACAACGTCAAGCTAATTGACCTTAATCACCAGCCCTGGCAGTACCGTTACGTATTCGGCAAAGGTCACCGTCCGACCCCGATTCGGATTATCTCAACGTTCCTGGACCCCGATTTGTACATCATCTCCGCGGCCAAAATGAAAACCCACGACCGCGTTGTAACAACCTTGTCACTGAAAAACGTTCTGCTTGGTGCACCGCTGAACGACTACAAGAAGAATGATAAGGGCCTGATGCACAATGCATACAATTTCTCGCGCGAGGCGCTTCTGCACTACAACATGTTCCATCTGGCCCAGGAGATTTATCCCAACCTGGGTGTTATTGACGGCTTTGTAGCGATGGAAGGCAACGGCCCAACCGGCGGAACGCCCGTGGATGCAAGAATTGCCCTGGCCAGCCTGGACCCGCTTGCGATGGACACTCTCGCAACCAGGCTGATGGGCTTTGACCCAACCCAGATTATGTATCTGGCGGCCTTCGCCGAAGCAGGCATGGGCCAGGGTGACTTTGACAAAATCGAAGTCCTCGGAACACCGCCGGAGCAGTGTCAGCACCACTTCAAGGCCCATAAGCGATTGCTCGAACCTTACGGATTGCAAAACACAGGTTAAAAGACCGCTATCGGAAGACAGCAACGACAGGTAGGGGAATTTGTTGCTCTTTGAGGCAAAATACGGTTCAATCACGACCCCTTAGCAATTGCAGGGCCTCATCCACAGTGACATTGGCTTGAGTAGCAAGGGCAGTGGATGAATCCTGCGAAAGCTGGCTTGCGATATGAACAGCCGTTTCGATGGCAAAGTCCATTGTAAAATCGTCCAACCCAACACCCATGGCGCTTTCCAGCTCAGATTCGATAGTCGCCGTAGCATCTTCCACGCGTGCAACCTGTCTATTGAGGTATTGCTTGTATTCATTAAGATTTGTTATCATCTTTTTGATATTTGACAATGCTGACTTTTGGTCGGTAGTCAAATCAAGTCCTTGAGAATTAAAACTAAAGTCCCTTGCAAAAATATCTACACTTGAGCCGTTACCGATAGGGATTGATATGCTCTCGCCGGCTGCGGTGAATATCTTGTTGTAGTTATATTCGGTGCCCTTAACTATGTCGTTTATTTCTTTAGCTAAGTCCTTCAATTCCGTTTGCATCGCCTCGACCTGCACTCGTGAATAATCCGGGCTGGATGCCTTTTTGGCCAATTCTTGCATTCCGGCTAATTTGGCGGCGATGCCATCAGCGGCGTTGGCAAATGTCTGAATTATGGAGATAGCAGTGCTGGCCTCTCTGGCGCTTAGGCGAACATCTGCGATGCTGCCGTCGAGCAGCTCTCGAATTGTTGCCACGGCGTCGTTATGTTTTGGTGCCCCTGTCGGACTGCTGTTCCCGCTGTAAGCTCCATTAACGATATACGCGCCGTAACTAACATCTAATACATTTCTGTATTCAAATTCAGAAATTTTTCCACCCCCAATTGTCTGTTGTTCATACTAAATATCGCACAGTCTCGCGAAAAAATGTCCCCCACAAGGTATGACACCGCGGAAAATGAAAATTGCTTTTTTATAGCGTGCGACACACAGACTTTGCCCCTCGCTTACTCCGTATCTTCTTCCTGGTCTTCTTCTAATAATCTCTTTACCCAGTCTCTCAGCAGTTGCACAGCCCTGATTGGCTCAACGTTGGCTTGTGCATCGAACACTACAGAGACATCCTCCAGAGTTTGGCTTGAGGCGTAGCCTGCAACCTCCTTTGCAAGGGACATATCGAATTCATCTTCATCGCCCTCGATACCCATATCGTTTTGAATCTTAAACTCGATAAGCCCCACCATATTTTCCAGATGCGACACCAGCTCTTCGAGGTATCCGCTGTAGTAGCTTGACTGGCTTGCGATACTCTGGATAGCAGCCAGCGCACCTTCGGTGTCCGTTGTCAAATCCAGACCATCGATATCAATACTCAGGTCTTTGCTGACAATATCGATGCTTGAGGCTTTTCCGATAGAGATTGATATCGTCTTGCCATCAGCACTGAACAGCTTATTGCCGTTATATTCGGTGTTTTCAACTATGTCGTTGATTTCCACGCCCAGCTGCTTGTATTCTTCCTGCAGTTTGTCTAACTTTTTCTTTGAGAAGGTGCGGATGGCTTTTTCCGCCAGCTCTTTCATCTTTTGAAGCCGTTCGTAAATCCTTGAAACAGCTTCGGCAAATCTCTGCATCACCGAAATCGCTTCATTAGCATACCTTTCGTTCGCTTGACCTTCAGACATCTTGCCATGAAGCAAATACCGGATTACTGATGTTGCTGCATCGTCGTCCGACGCAGCGTTTGGCTGGTCATTTGTTTTGTTATAAGCTTCCGTGATGACGTGCACGCCATAAGCAACCTTCGTTAGGTTTCCGAGTTCCATTGTCTTTCCCCCACATTGTGTTCTTCGAGGTCCCCCCCGAATCTAACTCCAACAAATAAAATATAATAAAAAAACAGCTATAACCAAAAAGTCTGGGAAAATTTAGCAGGTAAGATTTAACGACTGCTTTTGCTGTGTTGTCGGGTATGTTTTTTTAGGACGTTTGTAAAAGCCGTCAAGGCCAAAAGGCGGCCACGGCCACGATTAACCAAATGACAATGCCCAGAGCGAATTTACTCGTAATGCCGAAGAATTCACCGAGCCCCGCTCCTACGGCGTAGCGTAAGGAGTGCTCAGCCTTTGTTCCGCGGGAGAACTCCATGCCCCATACGCACAACCCTGCCCCGGAGCAGGCTCCAAGCAGGGTCCCCAAAAATGGTATAGGTAACAGAAACGTGCCGAGGACGGCACCTGTTACCGCCCCAAAAAGTGCCGCGATTGAGCCGGGCCAGCTTGCCCCTGATTTCTTGGCCCCTATCATCCCCGCAGTGAACTCTACGAGTTCGCCAAGAGCTGCTAAGATTACTATCGCAATCAATGTATAGATGGAAAAGACACTTTTGCCCCACTGCCACCAGGCGAACAGGCAGGTGGATATGACAATCAGCCAATTGCCCGGCAGGCCGAAAACGACCAAACCCAGCCAGGCAGCATTGAGCAAAACCAGTATAGTTGACCAAAGATACATCATTTGCTAATTTTAGGTTAAGAGTGGAAGATAATCAAGTTGTAAACGGATATGATTTGACTATATGCCCCCATCGCGTATGCTCCGGCAACAAGGAACTTAGGCCAGATTTTCCGGCGAGCGATTTTAAGTTCATTTTGGCCTTTGAAGAAATTGGCCCATTCGACTGCGCTCAGGACAAGCT
>CAZLIO010000455.1:0-3846 GCA_964559025.1 uncultured Pirellulales bacterium
CAGAAAAAATTTAGCGTGTAAAAAGAACACAAATAAATTTGCGGGCTCAATACTGTGAGAGCGATATTGAGTGCTGAAAGAAAACGCCGAGAAGGGGACGTCGGCATAGCTGAGCAAAGTGGTTTTTGGCCAGCGAGTAAAGCTCTCACTGTGATTACTTCATCCGAAAAACTGCTCCAGACCTTTTCTTATTAACATTATCGCAATTGCGGCAAGCAGCAGGCTCATGATTTTTGACAGGGCTTTTGAGCCGGCTTCGCCCAGGAATCTTATTAATGCAGAAGCTAATGAGAAAACAAAACCCGCCACCAGAATGTTAGCAATCACAGATATCATCGTCGGTACAAGCCCATATTGTGGCACGATTACCAGAGAGGTGGTCAGAACAGCGGGTCCCACTATGAGAGGAGTCCCGAGCGGAACTGCACCAAGATCTTTGCTTGGGATGCGTCTTCTTTTGACGGGATTGATTATATCCGTAATTGCCAGGCAAAAAAGTATAGCCCCTCCGGCGATCATAAAGTCGCCAATAGTAATGCCGAGCAGTCTAAAAATAATCTTTCCGAGAAGAATAAAACCAATCCCCAGGCACGAGGCCGTGATAATAGATTGAGTAATTATTTTCGCTCTTTCATTCTTTTGAAGTCCTTCAGTTATGGAGACGAATATCGGCAGCACACCAATTGCATCAACGGCCACAAAGAGGGGAATAAACGACAACAAAATGTTTTTCAACATAACATTACCTTTATTATTGCACTGAACAGATTAATACATAATTAAAAACAATATATAAGCCGAGTATATGATAAGAAATAAACCGGCTTCCCACCTGTCAAGTTTTCGTTTTTTTCCTGTGAACATAAAGAGGAACAATAAAATATTTGCAAGAATCAGAACGCCGATATCCAAATTTCTTTTTGCCGCAAAGGGAAGGGGCCTGATGAGGGAGGTAATACCAAGGATAAAGAAGATGTTAAAGATATTAGAGCCCACAATATTACCGACGGCAATTTCCGGATTTTTTTTGTAAGCGGCCATTGCGGATGTTGCCAGCTCCGGCAGTGATGTTCCGACCGCGACGATAGTCAAGCCAATCGTCGATTGGCTTATTCCCAGTGCAGTTGCCAGGTCAACCGCGCCGTCGGCAACGAGTTTACCGCCCGAAATTAAGGCCAATAAGCCGGCGACAATCATAATTGAGGTTTTTTTTATGCTGCGCTCTTTTACAGGGTACAGGGCTTCGGAGCCTTCAATGCGTTTGGCTATGCCGAGGGTATAGTAAATGAAAATCACAAAAAAGCTCAATAATACCAAACCATCCGTCCGTGTTAATGCAGAGCTGCCATCGTTGTCAATTAATCTGTCATTGGCCAGGATGCCCAACAGGAAAGCGGCAAGAAGGCTTAAGGGTATTTCTTTCCAAACGGTTCCTCTTGTTACTATGAGTGGGTAGATTGTCCCTGAGATGCCGAGGATAAGAAGAATATTAGCTATATTACTTCCTAAAATGTTGCCGATAGCTATGTCGGTGCTTCCCTTTATACTGGCGAATACATTTACGGCAAGCTCCGGCAGTGATGTTCCAAATGCAACAACTGTCAGACCAATCATAAGGTCGGATACGGACAGCTTTCTTGCCAAAGCACAAGCCCCGTCAACAAGCAGGTCTGCTCCTTTAATTACCAGGACAAACCCAATAAGCACCAGTAAAATAACCCAAAGCATAAGCTCTTTCTAAACCAGGAAGTGTTAAGACTATTGATTTTTAAATTTTATATGATAATCTAAAATCGCCGGCAAGCAATATTGCTTTAAAACAAATAGGTAATTTTGATTTAGTAATAGGCGGCTCTTTAATATTGTGTGGATTGAGATTCGGATGTTTTATGTTGGGTATTGAAAATGAGAGGTGAGATATGGATTGTCCGGCGTGTGGGAAGTCGATGGTTGAAGAAGGTTTTGGTAATGTGTGCGTTGATGTGTGCAAGAGTGGATGCAAAGGAATATGGTTTGACTGGGGAGAGCTGAAAGAGCTGGATGAGAGTCACGAGGGTGCAGGGGAGGCGCTTGAAGAGGCGTTGAAAAGCCCGCGGGTCAATGATGCCGAGCGTGGGCCGCTTAAGTGCCCAAAGTGCGGGATAGCAATGCATGCGCACAAGTACAGCAGCGCAAAAGAAGTGAATGTGGATGAGTGTTACGGGTGCGGGGGATTCTTCCTTGATAGCGGAGAGCTAAAAGTGATAAGGGAAAATTATATGAGCGAAAGCGAGAGGGATACTTATGTGCAGAAGCTCGTGGCAGATACGCCCCTGGGGGCAGGTTCTGAGAGAGCAAATATTAGAGCAGATGCGTGCCGGGTATTCGGCGGCCTTCTTAGCAGAAGATGGCCTTTCGTTTGGCCTTGAGATAATTTCTATTTTGCAGGTTCATTGAAAAGGAGCAAATGATGAGAGGTTTAAAATTATTAATCTTAGCAGTGATGTTTGGGGTGGTTGTTTGCGGATGCAAGAAAGAGGAGGGCGGCGCAGAAACGACACAAACAATAGAAAAAGAAGAGACGGGAAAGGAGGCCTCTATGGGTATTACAATACAATGGCTGGGACATGCGAGTTTTAAGATTTGCCACGAAGATACCGTCATCTACATCGACCCGTGGAAATTGAAGGAGTCGCCTGGTGATGCTACGTTCGTGTTTGTAAGTCACAGTCACCACGACCATTATTCTCCGGAGGACATTGCCAAGGTCAGCGGGCCGGATACGAAACTTATCGCTTCGGCTGATGTTGTTGCAAAGGAAAAAACAGGAGAGGCGATATTGCCCGGCCTAATGATTGAATTGGAAGGTGTTCGGGTAAGAGGAGTGGCTGCGTACAATCCTGACAAGGCATTTCATCCCAAGAAGAACAACTGGGTGGGCTTTTTAATCGAGATAGGGTCAAAGCAGATATATTACGCCGGTGATACGGACCTGACGGAAGAAATTAAGAACCTTAAAGATATCATCGATGTAGCCCTGTTGCCTGTGGGTGGTACATATACGATGAACGCGGAGGAGGCGGCCGAGGCGACCAAATATATTAAGCCCGCGCTGGCTATACCGTATCACTGGGGCGATATAATTGGCGATAAAGAAGATGCTGAAAGATTCGCGGCCTTGGCGGAATGCGAGGTGAAGATTTTGACGAAGGGTGAAACGGTTAGCCTTTAAAAAACAGGTCGTGACTTAACGCGTACCTCGTGAAGCGTTAAGCGTATATCGTAACAGGGATGCAGAATCCCAGTCTTACAAGAAGAGGAAAGGAAGTAATCCGATGAAAGAGGATGAACAATATTTGAAACTGCTTTCTGTTTTTCATTACGTGGTTGGGGGACTGGCAGCTTGTTTCGCATGTATTCCCCTTATCCATTTGAGTATTGGTATAGCGATGCTTGTGGGGGCTATCGATGATGCGCCGGAGTTTGTCGGCGCGTTGTTGGTTTTGATTGCTATGTTTGCAATGCTCATGGGCTGGACACTTGCGGTTTTTATAATTATCGCAGGCCGGTGCCTCGCAAAGAGAAAGCGTTATATGTTCTGCTTAGTAATGGCTGCAATCAGTTGTATATTCATGCCGTTTGGAACGGTTTTAGGCGTTTTTACAATCATTGTGCTGATGCGGCCATCGGTGAAGGAGCTATTCGCAGTCAACAAAGCGTTGTAAGTCCGTCTTCGATCGTTGCTCGATGGGTGTATTGGAGAAAAAGATTCAGCTTGCAAAAAAGGTGGTCATTTTCAAGGAAAATCCTTTTAGCAATGAGTTCTGCAAAATTGAGGTTAGGCATACTTTGAAAAGAAAAAAATCG
>CAZLIO010000456.1:0-3844 GCA_964559025.1 uncultured Pirellulales bacterium
GCTGCCCCGGGTCCGGTTTGGACAAGCAACGTGGTCACCGTCAAGCTGGACAACACGGCACCCAATGCGGCCATCACCATCACGTCCGGCGGCGGGCCTTGCGCCGACTTCATCATCGGCGACGTGATCACCGGCACGTACTCGGCCACGGACCTGCATTTCGGCAGGCTTCGGTTGGCGGTGGCGCCTGCTCAGGGCGGCAGCTTCACCAGCCCGGCGCCGCTGCCGGCCGGTTCGACTATGCCTTTGGACCGCACCTATGCCGGCGGTGTGTCCACCTTTGGTGAGGCGGGCAACTGGTCGCTGGACACCACGGGCATGCCCAAGTGCGGATATGTTGTCTACCTGCACGTGTGGGACCGCACAATTCGCAACAGCGGCTTCATCGGCCACTACAACTCGGCGGTGGTCGGCCTATGCCTGCGAGAGCCGGGTGCGTAAAAGGAAAAAAGAACGGGTTGGGGTGGCGCTCCAACCCGTTCTTGAAATTTCAGAAAAATGAATTGCACTCATTGTTCGAACTCGTGGATGTGAGTGGATTGGCCAAAGCCTTTTTGCACAACAGGCTGGGGAATCGGCAGTCAGTATCGAGGCGACTGTAGAAACTTCTTCGGTAGTCTATGCAGCTACGCGGATAGCTCAATTCTATAGTAATCCACCGGCTCTGCCGGTGGTCGATGATAGTTATCAGAAGTTGCGGAAACGTTGGCTATGGCAAAGGCTGAACTGGCACGTAAAGTGGAAACGCCGAAACAGACAAGCCTTTGCCTAAGGTTGCACTCGCCGTATTTCTGTCCCGACACAGGTGTTTTAACACACGTTCGACATTCATCACATCCACATCGTCATCTTCAACGAGCAATATTGGCTTTGAGTTTCTTATTTTTAGCGCCCATTTTCTGCTTTGGCAAGGTAAATAAGAAACAGCTTCCTTGGCCAACTTTTGATTCGACCCAGATTTTTCCGTCATATAACTCGACAATTTTCTTTGCCACGGTAAGTCCGACGCCGCTGCCTGCGAAGTAGAAAGAGGTCGGAAATGTCTGGAATAATTTAAAGATTTTTTCGAAGTATCTTTTCTCGATACCAGGTCCGTTATCGTCGATACTGAATTTCCAGAAGCCGTCCTGTTCGACGCAGCCGACTTTTATCCAGCCCTGAGGTTTATCCATATACTTTATAGCGTTGCTGAGCAGATTCTGGAATACCTGCATAATGTGCACTTCTTCACACTCAATTACAGGAAGTTCGTTCTCGATTGTAACTGTAATATTTTCCGGCGGGGCGACCATGTTGATAATTTCCGGGACAAAGTTCTGGAGATTGACCTGACTCTTTTTTCCCTCTCCGTGACCAGCTCTCGAATATTTAAGGGCACCTTCAATCAGGTTATGCATTCGCTCAACACGTTCGAGAAGCAAATTCATTTGCTCATTGGCCTGGTCACCAAGCTTGTCCGCACAGTCGGATAATATCCAGTTGGCTAAGGTCTTAATCCCGCGCAGCGGCACTTTTAAGTCGTGCAAAACTATGGATACAAATTCTTTTAGCTCTTTGTTAATATTGTCCACTTTTCTTAGTAGCTCATCCTGGCTGAGTTCGGCCTGTTTGTGGTCTTTGTTAAGACTTTCCGCGTCCATCAATAATCCCTTTTCAGAATTTACACTTCATATCACTGAAATCACTGCTGTTGTCGGGACATCGACTAAAGGTTCTCGTGTCGTGGACATTTGTCCACTGCTGAGATTCCCTTAGAGATGCAGAACTAATAGATAATCGCAGTGGTTTCTTCAATCCTCTTGATGAGCTCAGTGGCATCAGCAGAGTAAGTTACATAACCATCAAAGCCCTTCTGCAGCAGGGCTCCCGACTGAGAATCGCTTAACTGGTTCACTATCGCTATAATCTTAATAGTCCGCAAATCTTCATCAGAACGAATGCATTTACAAATGCTCATCGCGTCTATGCCCTCAGTCAAAAGGCTTACAAGCAGAACATGAGGAGCAAATTTCTGAACGCCAGCGCCTGTCCCAAAATTGCTCCGGACGGTTTGGACCTCGTAGTCTGCCTCACTTCTCAAAACATCAGCCAAAGCCGATGCTGTTTTGTCGTTGCTGTCTGCTATAAGTACACGGATTTTTCCGACCGGAAGTGTCGTGGTAGGTATATTATGCAATCTTATAAAGCCAATCAGCTCACTGACAGGTATTCGCCGGTCATTGCTGCCGGGCATGCGATAGCCCTTAAGTTGGCCGTTGTCAAACCATTTCGAGACAGTTCGGGGAGCGACGTGACAAATCCTGGCTACGTCGCCTGTCGTCAGTACGTCTTTGCCTTTTGCCATTTCCAGATTCCTGCCACCATCGGCTACAATCCATTGAGCACTACAAGTGCAATAATAACTGCCCCTAAGACCACAACAATTAGCCCAATAATTAGTTCATACCGGTTCATAGTTAATCCCCCTATACCTCCTGAGCAAGTTCCAAAGACAACAGCGATTTATCTAAACTTGAATCCATATTAACATGTTCGGCTGGCGTAAAGGTTTTCTAATCCAACATTTATAATGTCGTCAATAAAATCAGGCAAATCAACAGGTACTTTCCCTTGGACGTATAAGGATTTTCCCCAGGAGCTTTTTTCAAGCCTGATGCTCCTGTCCAAAAGCAATGCCTGTTTTCGATTTTCATACTCAGATAAAGTTTATGGTAGGGTCAACCGCACTTTCTATAGCCGCATAAAAATCAATATATACAGTTAGTCAAGTTGAACACTTCATATATTTATTAAGGAAAACCCTTGCCTTGATTAGGGAATATATATTGTACTTGTATCCGCTTGATGTGCGATAAGACCGTTGGTAAGTCGCATATTGAGACAAAAGAGGCAGTGTGAATATTACACAAAACAGTACGGGCCCAACGAATGATACGCCCGAGCATTATAAAGTACTGCTGGAACTTGGCGCCTGTCATATTTCTATGGGCAATTATAAAGAAGCACAACGCTGCTACGAAGAAGCTGTGTCATTAGGTGCTGATGGGCCGCAGCTCTATCTTGGCCTTGGGACAGTAGCCTTAGGAAGGGAACTATTCGAAGAGGCCGAGGTTGCATTTAAGGTTGCGATTAGGCTTGATAAAAATTGTGCTGAGGCATTTTGTGGTTTGGCAATCATACATCAGCAAAAGCATGATTTTGCGGAAGCTCAACAAATGTATGCCAAATGTCTTGAGCTAGATAACGACAATCTGACAGCTCTATCAGGATTGTTCCAGGCTTCCAGGCAGTTAGGATTTTTCTCGAAGGCCAAGCACTATCTGGAGGTTTATTTAAAGAACCATCCCAGTGATGTGAAGGTTATGTTCTGTCTGGCAACGTTATATGTGAACGATGACCAGTTAAATGAAGCAGAAAAAGTTTTGTTAGACGTTCTGATTTTAGAACCTGCTTTCGTGGATGCCGCCAATTTACTTGAAGAAGTAGAACACCAACTTGTTGCAGAGAAATACCAAAAGAATGCTTGACAGTGCCTTTGCTGATGGACGAATAATATATGTCAGGAAAATTGTGATAGCGGTTTTCGCCAAGAAGGGGGATTCGGATGAAGCGCAACTCCTTGAATTTATGGATCGATGTTCTGACATTTATAGTATTTTTTGCAAAAATCTGGAGGTAGCATATCTGTTTACTTTTTCTCCTCTGCGTTAATTCTAAGCCTTCTGCAAAATTGAGGTTAGGCATATATTATTTAAGAAAATCTGTTTTTTTGATTTTCTTAAATAATCACCTAACTGATTATTAAACAATGACTTACTGTTTGAAAAGAAAAAACAAAAAACGA
>CAZLIO010000457.1:0-3841 GCA_964559025.1 uncultured Pirellulales bacterium
CTGCACTTGTAGTGATGGTTATTCGCACACGCAGGCCATTTTTCAAAAGCAAGCCCGGGAAATATTTGCTAATAGCAACTTTGGCAGTAGTTGCAATTGCATTGCTACTGCCGTTTACCCCGGTGGCTGCGATTTTCGGATTTCAGCAGCTTCAAGTACATTTCCTGGCTTTTCTGGTGGTGATCGTTGCAGCTTACATCGGCTGTGCAGAAGTTGCCAAAAGAGTGTTTTATAGTAAAATTGAATGGTAAAATTGATCTTATGGCAGGCTAATGAAAAGAAGCGTGGCACATAATGTTGGCTATCTTATCAGCCTGAGTTTATTCATTGTGGCAATGGTGGTGCTGCACTATGAGCTCAAGCACTACCACTTCCGGGATATAGTCGCTGAGCTCCGGACGGTTAGGCCGGTATTTCTTGGCTTTGCGTTATTGCTGACTTTCCTGGATTATTTTGTGCTCACAGTCTATGATACACTGGCACTTCGCTATATCCGCCATTATCTGAAGTACTCCAAGATAGCTATGGCATCTTTTATCGGTTATGTGTTTAGCCATAACATGACCATTGTGGGCGGCAGCACGGCAAGATATCGCATATATTCAGCATTAGGTGTCTCCACGATCGAGGTTGCCAAATTGGTTATTTTCTGCGGTCTAACGTTCTGGCTGGGGTTTTTTGCCATTGGAGGGGTAGTTTTTATTTCGGAATCTCGTGGAATTCCTGCCGCGTTGCATATTCCATTTGTGACGGTAAGGCCCGTCGGCATGATTTTTATCACAATTGTAGCCGCATATCTGATTGTCATTGCTTTGAGGCGAAGACCTCTAACGATCCGTGGATGGGAATTCGCCATACCGTCTTTTCCGATCTCTATCGGCCAAATTGCAATTTCCTCGCTCGACTGGCTCCTGGCGTGCGGTGTTCTTTATGCCCTCCTGCCCGCCGCTGCAAATCTGACATATATTAAATTCCTTGGCATCTTTATGCTCGCCCAAGCAGCCGGGTTGTTGAGTTACGTACCAGGCGGCCTTGGTGTCTTTGAGGCCGTGATCCTGCTATTGCTCTCCGACCGCTTGGAGAAATCGTCAGTCATAAGTTGCTTAGTGTTGTATCGGCTTATCTATTACCTGCTTCCCTTTGCTGTGGCCACAACACTACTGGCTGGTCATGAACTGGCTGCGAAGAAACATGAACACAGAGAGATTGGAATCACCTTTGGCAGATGGAGTTCAGCGATCACGCCTCACGTCCTTGCGGCCGCGAGTTTTATCGCTGGTGTCATACTGCTTTTCTCTGGCACCTTACCCGCGACAAAGGGTCGAATGGCCTGGCTGGCGGAACTACTACCCCTTCCTGCAATGGAGCTTTCTCACTTTTTGGGAAGCCTCGCTGGTGCCGGTCTGCTGATATTGGCCCGTGGGATCCAGCGGCGTGTGGATGCGGCTTATCATCTTACTGTTGCTATGCTGGGTTTGGGAATCGTTCTTTCGCTACTGAAAGGCCTTGATTACGAAGAGGCAATCATACTGGCTGTGATGCTTCTGCTATTCTTGCCCTGTCGCCGTGAATTCTACAGAAAAGCCTCTCTGATAGGTGAGCGACTTACCTTTACATGGGCCGTTTTAATTATCGCTGTAATCGTCAGCTCCGTCTGGCTGGGCATTTTCTCTTATAAGCATGTGGAGTATTCCAATCAGCTCTGGTGGCGCTTTGCTATAAACGGTGATGCGCCCAGATTTATCCGTGCGACTTCTGGAGCAGCCGCCCTGGTTCTGCTTTACGGAATTTTGAAACTATTGTTCCCAGGTGCTGCAGAGCCTCTACCAACGCATCCGGAAACTATGCTGGCAGTAGAGGACATCGTGAGACATTCTCGAAAGACATATGCTAATCTGGCCTTATTGGGTGATAAGTCCTTCTTACTCAGTGATAACCGCAATTGCTTTATAATGTACGGCATCGAAGGCCGCAGTTGGATCGCAATGGGTGACCCGGTTGGGTCCGAAGGGGAATGGGAGCCTCTTGTATGGAGGTACCGCGAAATATGTGACCGAAATAACGGCTGGCCTGTATTCTACCAGATTGATAAAAAAAGTATGGACATTTATCTCAATCTGGGCATGACTTTTCTCAAATTGGGAGAAGAAGCAAGGGTTCCCTTGAAGGGTTTTTCGCTCGAGGGTGCATCCCGAAAGTCATTGCGCCATACCCGCAATAAGGTTGAAAGAGAGAACTGTACTTTCAGTATAATCCCTTGCGATGGGGTCAATCATGAGCTTGACCAGCTCAAGCATATCTCGGATAGTTGGCTCAAAGAGAAGAATACCAGGGAAAAAAGTTTTTCTATAGGTTTTTTTGAGCCCGACTACATCAGGAAAACACCGATTGCCGTAGTTCGTAGAGAACGAGAAATTGTTGCCTTTGCTAATATCTGGCTCGGAGCAGAAAAGGAGGAACTTTCGATAGACTTGATGCGTCACTTACCTTCTGCCCCAAATGGAATTATGGAATACCTTTTCGTTGAGCTTATGCTATGGGGTAAACAGCAGGGCTACGATTGGTTCAGCCTTGGTATGGCGCCAATGTCGGGGCTTGAGGATAGAGAGCTGGCTCCGTTATGGCACAAACTCGGAACATTCGTCTTCCGTCACGGTGAGCACTTCTACAACTTCCAGGGACTGCGCCAATACAAAGAGAAATTTGATCCTGTCTGGGAGTCGAAGTATCTTGCCTGCCCGCGAGGTCTTATGCTGCCAAGAATTCTGGCAAATCTCGCAACACTTATATCAGGTGGCATGAAAGGAATTGTGGCAAAGTAGTAATCAATGAATAATAATGCGTAGACTAACAAAATTTATACAGGGAGATATATATGTACAAATTCTGGAACAATATCAAAACAGTGGTGTTAATGGGTGGGCTAATGGGCCTGTGTCTGGCGATAGGTTATTTAATTGGGGGTCAGTCAGCCCTTTTACCCACCTTGGTGATTGGTTCAGTAATGAATCTGTTTGCATTCTTTTTTAGTGACAAGATTGCTCTGGCGACGATGCGAGCCGTTGAAATCTCTGAAGGGGATGATCCCGAACTGTGGCACACTGTGGGACGGCTGGCCAAACGAGCTGGCTTGCCGATGCCTCGGGTTTATGTTTCCCCGGCCGCAGCCCCTAACGCATTTGCCACAGGGCGAGGACCGCATCATAGTGCCGTTTGTGTGACTGCAGGGCTGCGTGAAATGCTCGATCAACACGAGTTCGAGGGTGTTATTGCTCACGAGCTATCACACATTAAACACAGAGATATTCTGATCAGTACTATTGCGGCCAT
Organism: uncultured Pirellulales bacterium; assembly: GCA_964559025.1. GTDB lineage: Bacteria > Planctomycetota > Phycisphaerae > Sedimentisphaerales > Anaerobacaceae > NIOZ-UU13. The sequence goes on from CAZLIO010000457.1 coordinate 3,331, forward strand.
AGTTGCCGGAGTCATAAGCTGGATCAGCTATCTGGCGTTCTGGGGCGGCGGCAGCAGAGACAGAAGGGCAAATCCGTTAATTGCTCTATTGCTTCTGATTCTTGCACCTCTGGCTGCTCCACTCATACAGCTTGCTATAAGCCGCTCTCGGGAATTCGAAGCTGACCGACTCGGAGCTGAGTTGGCCGGGACAGGCCGAGGTCTCGCAAACGCGCTTCACAAGCTCGAAAACGCCAATAAACAGATACCTTTGCATATTCATGACTCCCAGAGCAATATGTTTATTGTTCAGCCTCTAACCGGCAGCGCCGTAACAAGATTGTTTATGACTCATCCCAGTACGGAGGAACGCATCAACCGGCTCATGAATATGGATAACGGATGAGAAGTTCAGAGTGAGCAGAATGAAATTACAGGTGTGCCTATGGAAAATTCTCAAGAAAATCTTTTTCAAACTAGAGCAATTTAAGTTTTCGTGTACCGTTTTCCGATATGGTATGCATGAATACAT
>CAZLIO010000458.1:0-3829 GCA_964559025.1 uncultured Pirellulales bacterium
AGGCTCACCATCCTGAGCGAAGTCGAAGGAAGGCTGAAATTTATGTCAATAATTTGGGATATTTTTCTTGATTTTTGGCCTTAAGAAATGTACAATTTTTTTCGATTTGCAACTCCACGAATTAATAAATTAAGGTGTCGTGATGGAAAAACAGAAAGCATTCACATTAATAGAACTTTTGGTGGTAATTGCCATCATTGCGTTATTGATGGCTATATTAATGCCGGCACTGCAGCGAGTGAGGAAACAGGCAAAAGTGGTCATTTGTCAGTCTAATCTCAAACAGTGGGGCACTATCTTTGCTATGTATACAGACGATAATAATGGTTTCTTTCCCAAGCGCACAAGCGGCACAGGGCGTTGGATAAATGTCCTCTACGACTACTATTATCGTGATGAAAAGATACGCGTTTGCCCGATGGCGACAAAAATTAAGAACCCGATTTACCCGCCCGGCGGCAGTGGCACACTTGGAGTAGGTGGCGACGCTTTTACGTCGTGGGGCAAGATAGGTGTGACCGGCTCGCGGCCGGCCGGTACGTACGAGCCGGCCGGTACGTGGGGCAGCTATGGAATCAACCACTGGGTTTATGTGGCCGCAGAAGACCCCCTTTACGACCAGCCCGCCAAATACTACTGGGGAACGGTCAATGTGAGGGGCAGCGGTAACATTCCGTTGTTCCTGGACTGCTGGTTCTGGTGTGCCGGGCCGGAGAATGACGATTCGCCCCCCAGCTATGACGGCGAACGGTTCGACCCTCACACGAATGGCATGAACCGGTTCTGCATTAACCGACATCAACAGGGTATAAACGGCATCTTTTTGGACTATTCGGCCAGGAAGGTTTGGCTGAAGGAATTGTGGCATGTGAAATGGGGCAGGAACTTTAATGTAAATGCCCCCTCACCCAACTGGCCAACCGAAGCGCCCTGGATGGCACAATTCAAGGAGCATTGAAAATAACGCCTGTCCAAAGGCAAAGATAGAAGTCCTAATTCGGCAGAACCCGCGTGACGGTATGGTGAAAAACTAAATTAATGAGAAAATATGCAAAGACTATTATTGTAAACAAACAAAGAGGTTTTACGTTAATAGAACTTTTGGTAGTGATTGCTATCATTGCGTTGTTGATGGCAATATTGATGCCGGCCCTGCAGCGAGTAAGGAAACAGGCAAAAACAGTTATTTGCCAGTCAAACCTCAAGCAGTGGGGCACTATCTTTGCCATGTACACCGACGACAACAACGGCTTCTTTCCCAGACGCACGCAGTCGGGCGGTCGCTGGATAAATGTCCTGTACGACTACTACTATCGGGAAGAGAAGATACGCGTCTGCCCGATGGCGACAAAAATTAAGGTCCCGACTTACCCGCCCGGGGCCAGCAGCACACTTGAAGCAGGTGGTGACACATTTACGTCCTGGGGCAAAGTGGGTATGACGCCAAACGAAGAGTGGGGGCCAGTCGGTACCTACGGCAGCTATGGAATCAACCACTGGGTCTATCTGGCCGGGCAAGATCCGCTTTATGGACAGTCCGCTAAATATTACTGGAGGACGGTCAATGTCAAGGGCGGTGCTGACATTCCGCTGTTCCTGGACTGCTGGTTCTTTTGCGGTGGGCCGGAGAATGATGATACGCCCCCCAGCTATGACGGCGAGCGGTTCGCGCCTCATGTAGAATCCATGAACCGCTTTTGCATTAACAGGCACCAGCAGGGCATAAATGGCATCTTTTTGGATTATTCGGCCAGGAAGGTTTGGTTGAAGGAGTTGTGGCATGTCAAATGGGCCAGGAACTTTGATATAAATGCCCCCTCACCACACTGGGAAACCGAAGCGCCCTGGATGGCACAATTCAAGGAGCATTGAAAGGAAAGTGCCTAAAGTGAGCTAAAGTTGCCCGGTTGTAGAAGCTTGTTTGTCGGTGTCGAAGCTGGTATCGAAACTGGAAGCTCGATATTGGATGCTTGAGTAGAAGCGACCCAGCAACGCTGGGTTCCGATTGAAACCCGCCGTTGGCGGGTCAAGCTTCTATGACAAGCATCTATACGAGCATCGACAACCTTAAACGAAAACTGTACTTTAGGCACTTCAAACTTTAGGCACTTGGTGATGGCTGCTCTGGCTCAAATTTGCTCCTGAACCCCGCCCGTGCGGCAGGGGCGAGGGTGAAATTGCCGATAAAAAATGGCCGTGCACTTTTCTTCGAGTCGATATTGTTGAGTTTGCTGTCACAGCCAACTCGAGCCGGGTTAATCCACAGCACAACAAGCTGACGCTTATGGCTGCTCCGTTCCCGGCCTGACCAGGTTCACGCCGTTTGTCTGCATGGGACCCGGCTGTCAACATCGCTTATGGCAGTAGTGACTCAACTCAATCAACCCTCGGAAAAGAATTCAGCCTCGCTATAGCGGATTGCGAGTACAGGGTACCGCTAACACCCCGCTTAGCACGGCCATTTTTACACCACCCTCTGCAACCAATTCTCTGCCACCATCGCAAAATCAAGCGGATTCATCATTATATTAGTTGATTTGTTTTGGTTAATCAACTTTTTTTATGGTTTTTGCCGGGCTACCATCTAAAGCAATTTGTAGCATAAAGTATCGGCTCAAATGTTGACATTTTCTTTATGGATACAGTTCCCCAGGTGGTATTTAAGTGTCCGAGCATCTTGCTGTTGTTTAAACTTCGGGAATAATCAACCAGTGCCTTTGTGGCTTCTAATTTACGCCAACCAGCCGGCCACACCCGAAAGCCCTTTTCCAGAAACAAAGGTATCGATTCGTAGGTATCACGAGACTCGTAGTGCCAGTCGCAGATTATTATATCCTTGGGAATCAGGTCAATAGCTCCAGCGGTGCCATCGGCACTGGCTTCCCACTTTCCGTAATCTATTTTGCCGGCATCGAGCAAACGGTCGCCCCACATGAGCATTTCAAGCTTATGTTTTTTAACCAGGTGCTTGTAATAGTCATTAACGGCCTTAGCGAAAAGCTTAGCTTTATCTTTACCCCTGCAACGTGGACATGTGTCATGACCTATAAGAAAAACTTCATCCATTCCTACATGAAAGGCATCGGCTTCAAAAGTATCGATCAGCTCGTCCATAAGATTAAATATTATCAGATTAACTTCCGGATGAAGCGGACACCAGCTTCGGCAATAAATCCCTTCATTGCTGGTGTATTGGCCGGGCGTTTCGTCAAATTGAGGATACTTGACCAATAAAGGAAAAGTGCGTTTGCTCCATGACTGATGGCCTAAACACTGAAATTGCGGGATAAGGCGAATATGATGTTTTCTGCATTCAGCAACCAGCTTTTTGATTTGCTCTTTTGTGTTAGGATTGCCTGTTTGTAGCTCTGGATGAGATTGATATTCATACCCGTAATTGATTTCTGCTATGAATACGTTAATTCCAACATCTGCCAGCTCGCCTACAACCTCAGTTAGTTGTTCAGTTTTGTCTTGAGTTGTCATCATGACATGTACACCTCGCCAGGGCTCTGATTGCTTTGTAGAAAGTGTGCATGATACGAATAGAACCGGCAGGATACATATTAGGAGCCTGCTGAATAACCATCTACTCATTGTGAAATCTCCTAAATCACAAAATCTATAATAAGAAAAGGTCTTTCCTTCGACTTCGCTCAGGATGGTGAGCCTGTCGAACCATTAGCTTAGCAGCTTCTTCGAGCCGTTGGCAATTATTATACTGGAATGAAGTGGTCAAATACAGGAATTTAGTCCGCCTCAGCGGATTGCCGAGCTTGGGAATTTGAGAGATTTGTGCAGCTGTTCAGAGGATTAAGAACTCGATAAA
>CAZLIO010000459.1:0-3827 GCA_964559025.1 uncultured Pirellulales bacterium
ATGTTTGTAAACCCCGCTATAACCCTTAGCTGGGCGCCAGGTCTGAATGCGGAATCGCACACCGTGTACATAGGCGAGAATTTCGACGATGTGAACAATGCTGCCGATGGCACACCGCAGGAAGATGCAACCTACACTCCTGAAGAGCCCCTTGCAACAGGTATGGTCTATTATTGGCGGGTCGATGAGTTTGATGGCAGCGACACTCATAAGGGCGATATCTTGAGCTTTGAAACACCACCCTTCATAGAGATTACCGACCCGAATCTTGTCGGCTGGTGGAAGCTTGATGGTGAATATTTCGACCTTGGCTATGTCGTCGATTACTCCGGATATAACCATCATGGCACCCCTCGAGGTGACGTGCATCCGGTGGAGGGGTATGACGGCAGTGCTATGGAGTTTGACGGCTCTGGTGATTATATCAACATAGACGGCTACACGGGCATCAACGCTGACCGCACTGACCCCGACAATCCTTTCAACCCGGCATTCAGCGTTGCCTGCTGGGTTAAGACGACGAGCATCGCGGGTGCACTTGTGACCTGGGGCAGTAGTGATGGTACCGGCGTAGGCGGTCAGTACCAATCCTTCCGCATCGATGCGGGTAGATTGCGTGCCGAGCACGGCAACGGTAATCTTCAGAGTGATACCTCCGTCAACGACGGTGAATGGCACCATGTTGCCCAAGTCTCGGTCGAGGGCGCTAACCTGCGGGTTCCGAACACCACTCTCTACATCGACGGGGTGGAAGATGCAATCAGGGGCGGTAGCGACAACATATTCAACCTTACGGAAGATGCCGATGTCGGTATCGGCCTGCGTGCTTCCCACGGAGACCGGCTCTTCACCGGTCTGTTCGACGATGTCCGTATCTACGACAAGGCACTGACGGAGCTGGAGGTAAAAATAATTTCGGGTTTTGTAATGTCCTCTAACCCAGACCCGGCCGACGGCGCCAAGGTCGTGGACACCTTCGCCATTTTGGGCTGGACGCCCGGCCCCTTCGGGGCCGAGTTCGATGTTTACTTCGGCACTAATCCGACGCCGGGGGCGGATGAGCTCGTGGGCCGCGTGAGCGAGCCGACGCATTTTGCCACCGGTTTGGTCGAAGGCCAGACCTACTACTGGCGGGTTGACGATGTCGAAGCGGACGGTACCACGATACACACCGGTGATCTCTGGAGCTTCTGGATTCCCCCCCAGGGTGCGTACAATCCCCAGCCGGCCGATGGTCAAGAAGTCACAGACACTGAGACAGACCTCAGCTGGTCCGCAGATTGGAACCCGGTCATGTATGGCGTGTACATTGAGAGCGAAGCAGACGAGATAGCGACCGCGGCGGGTGCTCCTCCGGTAATGGAGACCACCTTTGATCCCGGCTCCCTGGACCCCGGCACGACCTACTACTGGCGAGTTGATGTGTTCTACGGCACGTGGGTTACAGGCCCGGTCTGGAGCTTCACAGTATCGGCGCCCGAGTAGGCAAAGTTATAAATAGTATGCAGAAATGAAGTTAAACTGATTGGACTGCTCATCCTGAAGGGACATCGTCCTTTCCGAGGATGGAAAGGTTAATTTTTATCAATTGTACTTGCTGTTATGCAAGTGCAGACAATTCGGGCTTATATCGAATGATTCGGTATAAGCCCCTTTTTATTAATCATTGGTAATACCAATTCTATTTATTGATCGCCGATTACCAGAATGTCTGAGGCTTTCTCGTTTTGAGAATTTGTATTTTTTGAGCATTCGATATTGTTCAGGATTTAGGATTTAGTACTTCGGATTTTCTTGTCTTAAGATGTCTATGTCGGGTGCGATACTCGTGCTTCGTAGCGAAGCTAACTTCGCAGAGTAGCATTTCGCTTGTCTCGGCGTAGTCACATGACGAAGCCGGACCACTTTTTCTTTAGCTCACCAATCAACAACGAAAAATCAACAACGAAAAAAATATACAAATAACAAAATAGTTTGTGCATGTGTTCACATGCACAAAGTCTTCGTATTAAAATCGTATTTCTCTCCGAACAAATATGGATATCCGCCGTGGGCGGGCTTCCAACAGGCGTATCGCAGTCGAATGGGCGGGTGGCGGAATCCGCCGTCTTTTGGCGGACTCAATTGTAATCTCCCTCTGTCCTCTGCTCTCCTGATTTCCTGATCATCTGATAACCTAATCAACCAATCACAAATTCTCTAATCCCTAATCTCTGTCTTCCGTCATCCAACTTTAGCTCACTTTAATTTACTTTTGCTCACTTCCTGCCGAGCCGTGCCTTTTGCACGGCTTGTAGGCACTTTAATTTACTTTAGCTCACTTAGAAGGATGTCTGGTATTACTCGAAGCGCACAGTCACTTGTCCCTTTTCCTGGCTAAGTAACACTTGCTTCTGCTCTGCCCCGCACGTCACGGCATACTTGCCGTAGAACGCGCGAACCCGGCATTGGCCGTTCGCGTCTGCTTTACCCTCCCAGCGGGTCCACCATTGCTTGAAGACCAGGTCGCGATACGCCTCGGCTGCCGGTGTGGGCGTCCAATCACGACGATAGAGCGAGGACTGCCGAATCCAGTTGGCACCCTCCCAGAAACCCCACATAAGAATCCCCTCGACCGCCGGATGCGAGAAGCAGATGCGATAGTAGTCCGTCAAGGCTTTCGCTTTGGCCTGCTCCTGCTCCGCCGTCAGCTTCAAGTCTCGCCTTCGCAGGAATGCCGAGCGCTGGCCGGGCATATTGAACTCGGTCACCCGAATCGGCAGACCTATCCTGGCGAGCTCGTCGAGGGCATGATGCAAGGCCTCCGGGTCAAAGGACTCCCCGTGCAGATGCCCCTGCACCCCGATTCCAGCGAGGGGCACGCCTTGTTCGAGCAGTCCGCGAATGTGCCTGATGTAATCCTCCAGCCGCTTGCCGGTTAGGACATCATAATCGTTCACGAAAAGCCGGGCGTCGGGGTCCACCTCTTTGAACCAGTTTGCCATCTGCTTGGTAACGCCGGGCCCGAGGCGGTCCGCGTAATAGTTGGCGTGCATCATCTCATTGTTGAGGTCAAATTCAGCAAATCGCCCCCGGTAGCGGCGAGCGATGGTCGTCGCACGGCTTTTTAGGGCCCCGCGCAAATCATCGTCGTCCAGCTGCTTCAACCACTTTTGTACTCGCCCCGGTATGCCCCAGAACACGCAGTGCCCTCGTAATGGGATATCATGTTTGTCGGTCCACGCGAGTATCGCGTCCACAACGTCATAATTCACTTTTCCGCCTCGGCGCTCCATATCATGCCACTTCAGCGCGTTTTCGGTAACGGCTGCATTGAAGTTGCTCAGAAACGTTTCCTCGTACCGGCTCTGGTCTTCCGCGCTCAAGCGCCCGCTGAATGCCCCCGAAGACAACGCAGCCCCGAACCAGAATTCATGCCGCAACTGTTCGACATGCACCTGGGCTCCCGGCTTGGCCCTTACGACCAGCTCACCCATCCGATGTTGCCGAATCCTTGCCTCTATCGCCTCCGGCCTAAGCTCTCCTGATAACTCCGCACCGAAGACCGTACCGGCCCCGCTGAAAAAGCACACCAGCACAACAAAAATTGCATATCGCTTCATTATCACGTCCCTTCAAAAAACTCATTGCCAACACTATACTCTCTAAGGACCTGTTTATCAATAAAATCATTGCAGGGTGCAATCAAAAGCATGATAGTCTATAAATTATGAGCATATAAAAAAAGCCCCTGCTTTTAGAACAAGCGAGATTTTGAGGAGGGAGCAGGGGCGTTGTCCAAATGACAACATAAATATAGACCTTTTTGTTAGCAAGGTCAAGAGTAA
>CAZLIO010000460.1:0-3813 GCA_964559025.1 uncultured Pirellulales bacterium
ATTCAACGCGGCCTCTCCGTTTCGTCCAGGTAGGGGAAGTGCTCCCAGCACCACCGCCAATCCTCGTTTATACCTGCGGCCGGCTGGAGTGTGGATATGGGTAAGTCTCCGATAAAGATCCTCCAGGTTTCGCTATGGACCCACTTATGTTTCTCCGCGTGGCCGTCGGCGAAGCCGAAAGTGGCCGACTTGCTGTGGAAAGTGGCCAGGGCATCTACCCACCGATTGTCTATCCATGGAGCGAAACTCCAGCCGCCGTGGTCATAGTTGATGCTGGGGTTTTGGAATTCGCTTTCGACAAAGACATACTTAAGACTGGCGTGCGTGATCTCTTCCAGCCTCTTGGGAAAGTATTTGTAACGGGCCTCCGTCCAGGAATGAAAACCTTTCCTGGCGGCTGACAGGACATCCGGGATGATGTAGCTGCGATACATCCGCTGGTGCTCCGGGGAACCCGTTTGATACCGGTTATCGCCTGGGCAGTGGTACATATGGTGGTCTTTTATGTAGGGATACAGGGCCCCTCGTTTGATGCCACGAATGCGATCCTCAAGCAGCGGGACGCCGCTAATATACGCGCCGCTTTGGTCTATAGGCGGCAAGACCCACATTGGACTATCCAGATTAGACATATCGACATGGCCCCGGACGATGCGGCTATCGTTATCGTCGGCGTACATCGTATAGGCCAGCATCAGTGACCGCTGGTTGGCCAGGCAATTCGAAGCACGCGCCAATTCCTTGGCGGCCCTGAGGGCGGGCATCAGAATGGCCATTAGTACGGCGATCACTGCGATAACGACCAGCAGCTCTATAAGCGTAAAGGCTCGTTTCTTGAAAATGTCTAATCTCCTTTTAGTGTCAGGTTCTTTAATTATGCACCCGTTTAATTATACCTAATTATTTGCATAAATGAAAACAAAATACAGGTCGTCCATAGCCCTTGCATCTTCGATTTAAATTTATCTGAGGATTACAGATGGAATTTTCTTCCAATTTTTTACTTAATAGCTAATATAATGAAGTAATGCGTTATCACCAATGTATATTATTCACGGTTTTGGCGTTTTCCGGCATCCTGAGTGCATCGCAAACGCCGAAAGGCGTCCCTTTCGGGACTACCGAACAGCAGAGTCTTGAGAAGTCGGTATTTTTGATCCGAAGCGTCAAACAGGACTTCGACTATGTGACACCCTGGAAGCAGAAAGCGATGATGCAGAGTATTGGCTCAGGATTCCTCATCGGAAGGCAAAAAGTCCTAACGAATGCACATAATGTCAGCAACTGTAAATACATCGAATTAAAAAAAGAAAATATTGCCAAGCGCTATCCAGCTCGTGTTGCCTTTATCGGCCACGATTGCGATCTGGCAATATTAACCATTGACGAGGAAAGTTTTTTTGAAGGTACTGTTCCTTTAGAGTTAGCAGAAATTCCGAGTGTAAACAGCACTGTATCGACATACGGCTTTCCAGTGGGCGGCAACCGCATTTCCGTAACGGAGGGAGTAGTCTCGCGCATAGAGACAGACACTTATGTCCACAGTGGGGCCGATGGGCACTTAGTCATACAAACCGACGCGGCAATTAATCCCGGCAACAGCGGTGGGCCGGTTATGCAAAACGGCAAAGTTGTCGGAGTGGCTTTCCAGGGCCTGCTGATGACTGAAGGTATAGGCTATATGATTCCCACAACTGTCATCAGGCACTTTCTCGTTGATATCGAAGACGGCAAATACGATGGTTTTGGATCGTTGGGTGTCCTATTGTACCCGGGCCTCCACAGTGCCAGTTACAAGGATTACCTTAAGGTCCCGGCCAATGAGGATGGTATCATAGTAGTTGCTACGATAATGCACAGCTCAGTAGAATCGATACTGCAGCCGAATGATGTGGTCACACGAATCGATAATTATAACGTTGATAATGATGGAATGGTGCGAATATATGGCCTGAGATTGCATATGTCCGAGGTCATCGAGACTAAGCACATCGGCCAGGCCTCAGAGCTTACTTTCTATCGCAGCGGCAAATTAATGAAAGAAACCGCTACCGTAGCGTTGAATAGACCAATTTTCGAGCAGGCGCGCCAATATGATCGTCCGCCACGGTATGTTTGCTTTGCGGGATTGACCTTTGTCCCTGCAACACGAAACTTCCTCGAAACCTGGGGACGTGATTGGCAAACAGAGATACCCCACTACCTACGCTACCTTTTTATACATTCGATGCAGCTCAACATTGAGCGGCAGCGCAAAGAGTACATAGTCCTTGCGGAGATTATGCCCGATGAGGTCAACTCTTACGCCGGCGACTTTAGGAGTCAGCCGGTCGAGAGCATCAATGGTATCACCATTTGGGGCCTCGATGACGTTTACAAAGCTTTTAAGCAGGCCGTTGGTGATTTTTACACAATAAAGTTTTTGGGCAACAATCAGGTCCTACCAATTGATGCTAAAAAGGCCCGACTCAGGCACCGGCTCATACTGGATAAATATCACATACCCGCCGAAGCTCGCTTAGAGGGGACTTTATGAAAAACCACGCAAGAAGTCAGAAGTCAGAAGTCAGAGGTCAGAAGTCAGAGTCTGTCCTCTATCATTTGTCCTCTGTTGTCTGTTTTCTGTCCTCCGTCCTCTTCGCTGCTATGACATTGTATCCACAGCTAACTTTCGCCGAAGACCGCCAGACCGATTTGACTGAAGCAATGAAACAATCCATTGTATACCTGGAGACGTCCTTTTACGGTTACGAGCAGAGTCAGCCATGGAGGCATAAAAACCTCTCGGAGAACTGGGCATGTGCTTGTGCCGTTGGTGAATATGAGTTACTAACGACGGCCTGGAATGTGGCAAATTTAGCCTTCGTGAAAGCCCTGAGATATGGCCAAAACGAGTTTATCAGTGCTAAAATCAAGGTTATTGACTATGAATGCAATCTTTGTTTAATCGAACTTGACCCCAATGCACTGAGTGAGCCTTTAAAGCCGCTTATCTTTTCTGAGGACTACCAAAAAGGAGCTGAAGTGGATTTTTACTGGCTTTCATCAGATAACCATTTATATAACGGACGAGGTTATCTTGACCGCGCAACTGTTCAAAAGACAAACACTTCATATGAAAAACGCCTCCATTACATCGTCGCCAACACATCCCATCATACGGGGGCAGGCCAGGTTTACTGTGTTGGTTCGCCCAGCAACGCTGGGTCCCGATCAAAACCCGCCGTTGGCGGGCCGATCGGTATAGCCTGCTGGGCCAATGAGAACAAAGAGGCAGGTCTTATTCCAGCAGAGACAATCAATAGGTTCTTAGCTGCTGTCTCAGACAATAAAAGTGGATTTATAGAAGATGAAGCTAGCTTGTCGTTATCGAAACTGGAGGCTGGAAGCCCGAGCCTCGAGTTTCCAGGACGAGCATCGATACCAGCATCGACAACCTTAAACGTGAGACTAACAAAATATGAGGGTTTTGGGTCGGTTGGCTGTACAACTTCGGAGCTTCTTGACCCAGCGATGCGGTCTTTTTTGAAGATGCCGACAACTCTTAAAAATGGTGCTTATGTAACCGATGTCTATAATCTTGGCACGGCTTCCGGTGTGCTCAAGAAAGCTGACGTCATATTAGCAATCGATGCAAAGCCTCTCAACTCTTACGGCCAATTCATGCACCCAAAATACGAATGGCTTGATTTCAATTATCTGATTACAAGTAAACCTGTCGGCCAGACAGTTTTGTTCGAGCTTTGGCGAGACGGCAAGAAAATACACCTCGGCGCCGAGGTTAAGAGCTTCAAGGCTTCAGAGATGCTCGTA
>CAZLIO010000461.1:0-3803 GCA_964559025.1 uncultured Pirellulales bacterium
CTCGAGCGAAGCGAAGGGTTCAGACCTGTCCTTGAGCAAAGCGAAGGAATGACAGCAAAGCTGCCACTTTAGGCACTCTTGGCACTATACGTTTAATACATTCCACCGCCCGGAGGCATCTGTGGCGTCTCCTTCTTTTCGGGAATCTCGCTGACTATAGCATCAGTCGTCAGCAGCAGCGAAGCGATCGATGCGCCGTTCTGCAGTGCAACCCTTTCGACTTTCGTTGGCACAATCACGCCGAACTTGGTCATATCGCCGTATTGCTTGCGCAGCGCATCGTAGCCGAAGTTCTTTTCCTTGCTGTCCATAACTTTCTGCGCCACAATTGAGCCGTCCAGTCCTGCGTTCTCGGCAATTTGTTTAATCGGTGCCACCAGCGCTCTTCGAACGATATCAACGCCTATCTTTGCATCCCCGGAGGCCTTGACTTTATCCAGCGCCGGCAAAGCTCTGAGCATTGGCACACCACCGCCGGGCAGGATACCTTCTTCCACCGCCGCCCGGCAGGCGTGAAGCGCATCCTCTACGCGCGCCTTCTTTTCCTTCATCTCCGCCTCAGTCGCAGCTCCAACATTAATCTGGGCCACGCCGCCGGCCAGCTTCGCCAATCTCTCCTGCAGTTTTTCGATATCATAATCACTGGTGGAGTTCTCAATCTCGTTCTTAAGTTGTTCGATTCTGCCTTTGATGGCTTCAGTGCTGCCGCCGCCTTCAATAATCGTGGTAGTGTCCTTGTCGATAGTAACGCGTTTGGCCCTGCCAAGCTGCCGCACCTCGATGTTCTCTAACTGCAGTCCCAGGTCCTCGAAAATAGCTTCACCTCCGGTCAGAGTGGCAATGTCACTAAGCAGCGCTTTTCGTCTGTCACCGAAGCCGGGCGCTTTGACCGCAGCTACCTGCAGTATTCCCCGCAGTTTATTGACAACCAGTGTAGCCAGCGCCTCGCCCTCAACGTCTTCGGCGATAATCAGCAGCGGCTTGCCCTGTTGAGACACCTTCTCAAGCAGTGGAACAAGCGATTTTACCGAGCTTATCTTCTTTTCGTGCACCAGAATATACGGCTTTTCCAGCACTACTGCCATATTCTCCAGATTGTTAATAAAGTGTGGGCTCAGATAACCCTTGTCGAACTGCATCCCTTCGAGCAGATCAACTACCGTTTCCAGTGACTGGCCCTCTTCGACGGTGATCACGCCGTCTTTGCCGACCTTGTTCATTGCCTCAGCCAGCTTTTTGCCGATTTCCGCGTCCTGGTTTGCTGAGCAGGTCGCCACCTGTTCGATTTGTTTGGTTGACTCGACGGGCGTGCTCATCTCGAACAGTTCGTCCACGATTGCGTTAACGGCTGCTTCGATACCGCGTTTTACCTGCATTGCATTGGCGCCGGCCGTAATATTTTTAAGGCCTTCATTGAAGATACTCTCAGCTAAAATCGTTGCGGTCGTTGTCCCGTCGCCGGCCACACTCGATGTCTTCGACGCCACTTCCTTGACCATCTGTGCGCCCATATTCTCATAAGAATCTTCCAGCTCAATCTCTTTAGCCACTGTTACGCCATCTTTTGTAACGGTCGGCGAACCGTACGATTTTTCCAAAACTACATTTCTGCCGCACGGCCCAAGCGTGATCTTTACCGCCTTTGCCAGTTTGCTCACACCTTTTTGAATAGCCGTGCGGGCGTCTGTACCAAATGCTATCTTTTTTGCTGCCATAGCTTTCTTTCTCCTATTTTATTGATTTTCATTTTCTTTAGCGTGCTTTCCTGTCTTTGTCGCTGATTTTAAGCTTACTTTTCTATCACTGCCATAATATCCGACTCACTCATAATCAGATACTCTTTGCCGTCTATCTTTACTTCTGTCCCGGCGTAGCTCGTGAAAAGCACCATATCACCCTTTTTCACCTGCAATTTTTGTACCGTCCCGTCGTCGAGCATTTTGCCGTCACCAACGCTGATAATTTTGCCTCTTTGTGGTTTTTCTTTGGCACTATCCGGCAGGACTATCCCGCCCGTCGTCTTGTTTTCCGCTTCGAGACGCTGAACAAGCACCTTATCTGCCAATGGTCGAATCTTCATTTTGTAATTACTCCTTTCAATAAACTTCTTTAATCTTTTTTACTTTATTCTTATTTGAAACATTACACAATCTCTGCTTTGTAGAAAACACACAACACCTGTCATTCTGAACGAAGCGTAGCGAAGTGAAAAATCTCTTTATCGCCCAAGAGATGAGATTCTTCGGCTTAACCTCAGAATGACAGTCTATGTTTTCTACAGGGCAACAATCTATTATTACGCGAAAATATCACTGTTATACTTCTTAACAAACAATCTGTTCAATTGCTCCTGCAGAACATTCATATCAACCGGCTTGTCAATCACGCTGAAAACATCAAGTCGCAGTGCCTTACCGAGCAAGGATTCACCCGCAGCGCTGGTCAGGAGAATACACGGCAGCAGAGGATAATCCATTCGGATAATCTTTATCGTTGCCAGTCCATTGGACTCTTCCGAGTCCATATCCACGATGGTCGTATGAATCCGTTTCCTCTCGATAATATTGACGAACTCTACCGCGTTCTCAGCCATCAGCAGATTAATACCTCTCGGCCGAAATATATAGCGCACCGCCTCCGGCCATGCCCAGTTCGCCTCACTGGCAAGGACGTTGATTTCTTCGAGTTTTGACAGATTCGACACCATATCCGTAAATTCCTTTCTTAATCTAAGCAAATATCGTGCCAAATGCCTTTTTACACGGCTACATTAGCGCAAGTACTTACTATAAACGAGGTTAAGATGTGAGGTCCGAGGCAGCCACCCCCTGCCAAAATCCCAGCTAAGGCCCTCTTCTCTGCCAACCTGACAGCCTTGGACAAGCAAATAGGTGCTTTCTTTTCGCTTAATACAGGGATTTGACTTAGCCAACGGTCTTTCTAACCGTTTTTATCGTTATGTAAGTTGGTGTTTGTAACGTAGTTATTAAATTCTCACAGATTCTGGTTGCGTACAAATCGCAAATTCTGGTAAAAATATTCCTTTTTTATGTATGTAAGGAAAGTTGCACTCAGGCAGGCAATCGTTAAAATGGTACGTTGATATTAGCTAACCGGAGTATAGAGTGGGTATGGGCTTACAGACTCTGCTAAATAAAGGTAAAATCAACAAAAATTAAAAAAAGAAAGTGAAGTGTTAAATGATAGATTGGGAGAACAAATTGGATGATTTCTTAGAACAACAAGACCAATCCGAGGAGGTACGAAAGCAAAAGGTAAAAGTAGATAAGGCAGCTATGACAGAAAGGACTGAAAAGAGGGAACAAGCCGCACTATTTATACTTCAAACAGTTGAGCCAGCATTCGGTAAGTTAGCTGCCAAATTGAAGCAACGGGAAAAAAAGGTCCTTATCGAAGGGGGCGACCTTTCGAGAGTGCTGAAAGTTTGTTCTACAAATGGAAACGCAGAATTTATCTATGCTCTCAACATCGATTCGAGATCGGGAATTACTGTAGCCACAGTATATATCAAATGTAAAGGTGCACCTGAAGAAGGTGACAAAACCATATTAAAGAACTACAAAGAACCTGGTATATCAAATATAACCGAAACCGACATCCTCGAAGATTTTGTAGAAAAATACACGTGGGTCATGAGCCACGGAAGAACCCTGTAGTTTACTACCTGCGTTTTAAAAAGTCAAGCACCTCGGCCTTCATGACTGCTTTATACAATTGTGCCTGTTGTCCGAGTAACTCTTGAAGTTCGCGTATGCCTTAGCGTTCAGCCGGAGATTGCTCCT
>CAZLIO010000462.1:0-3799 GCA_964559025.1 uncultured Pirellulales bacterium
GATCCTTCGGCTTCGCCTCAGGATGACACTTACGTGGCACTTTAGGCACTCTAAACTTTAGGCACTTCAAACTTTAGTTCACTTATTCCACTCACTACTCACTCTGATTCTGTAACCTTTCGGAAAATTAAGCTCTCCCGCGGCTCGTCATCGGGGTCAAAAGGCAGCTTATAATTCGGAAATTTCTTCGTATCTACAATGTACTCGGGAAAACTGAACCGGTCGGCCCACCACAATTGGACATCACTGGAAACCAAACCAACGAAAAAATCCCAAGTTTGACCTCGCACCACATTATCGCCAAGTTCGACACGAAAATGTTCTATTGCAATCTCAACAGCTAATTCGCGTTTTTCCTGTGAGTATTGAACTGTCCACCGGCCCGGCTCGAACAGTCCTTTACCACCTAATATCATGTTCGTGGTAGTTACCTGCCCGGGCTTCATTCTCACCCTGCCGAGACTGACTACTGCTGAGGAAATTGTTCCATCCGGCTCAAAGACAATTTCCCAGCCGCCTTTATCGGCTTCCCATCTGCCAACAAGAAATCCAGGGAATCGTCCATCGCCGTTAATGATTACTTCGACGCCACTTTCATTCCCACCGGAACTCCGGCAGCTGCCAAGCAGAAAAACGGATAAACCACAAATCGATAAGGCCAATAGTTTTTTCATAGGTCAAAGCCCGCTTATAAATATTAAGAAACCTCAACACGCCCTGCAAGACAAAAAAAGAGGCAAGTCAGAAGACTCGCCTCTTTGCAAACCAACTTGTTGGCCTTGGCCAAGGCTAACTTTCTTATTTGCGACGACGCAGAAACAGACTGCCAAAACAAAGCAGTATAACTGTCATTGGCTCAGGAACAATAGTAATAGCTACCGAATCGGCCGGGACCCCATACTCCGGGTCAAGGAACAACGAAATCGTAGCAGTATCACCTAAGACACCTCCTGAGTAATTCATCGTAAACTGCGGCCCGACGGCAATAACAGGAACACCTCCCTGCCCCATTGCCACTGTAAGCTCATAACCAACACCCCAGCCAGCCTCCGTATAAGCTGAAACAGAACCTATATCACCTGCTGCATCCAGCCTGGCTGCATCGCCTAAGGCTCCTGTACCACCATCTTCGATGATTATATAACCCAGCCAACCGGAAGTGTCCTCGCTTACAACGCTGATTACCGATGTGATACCTTCAGCGATATCAACGGTTTGACCAGGGTCTTGACCATCGACTTGAATAAGCACAGCGTTCGCTACCGATGCCATCCCAAGAACCAACATCATCATTAGTAGTCTTTTCATCATCCTCTCCTTTCGTTCCGAGGATACAATCTCTTCGAAACAACAAACTTTTAGCGTCTCCAGCTCCTCAAATTCGCCAATTACTACAACTTCTCTGAGTCCACATTACGGACAGTCAGGAGCCGGAGCATCGGCAAGCTGCCAGTTGGCAATCAAGATGTTCAGGTCATTGGTCGAAACGCGATACTTGTTCTTACCCTGAGGCAGGTGGTCGAAGTCAGCACAAATCTGATTGCCGGTCAGTGATTCCAGCGGTTTATTCCAGGCTTCAATCAGAATGTTCAGGTCATTGGTTGATACCCAGTATTTGTTTTTACCCTGAGACTGACCATCTGCGTCACCATGGCACTGTCTCGGGTTAATACTGGCACACCAGCAGTCTGGCTTACCGACAGCAACCCATTCGTCCATTTGCGGACCGGTGTAGGACTGTGGTGCACCAACGTTGACTGGATAATTGGTTGCACCGGTCAAATCCACGGTTGCTTCTGAAGCATCTTCGAGTACGACATTGCCCCGGGTCGCATTGGTAGTAACAGTCAGTAAGCAGGTTTCGCTGCACGTAACCGTGCAAAGTCTTCCCTGCTTGGGTGGAGCTTTAGTGTCATAGAGTGACCCCATCTCGATGGTGATACCATTCGTGCCCAGGCCACCCAGTGCACCCGGGTCATTACCGTCAGCCACGGGTGTATAACCGTCCACGCCCCAGTCACTGACTTCACCAGTCACAGGGTCGACGGTAATGTACCGACTGAAATTGCCCGGGAAAATGCCGTAGCCGTGGTTGTCATCCCCCACGTTGAAGTCACCCACGGCCTCAATAGTGCCGGCGTCAACCGTGATGTCCAGAGCAAACGCTCTGACCAGCTCAGCATCATCCGACGAATAGTCGATGGCAACTACTCCTTCGCCCAGGTCGGTGGCAGTAATGGTAACGCTTGCCCACATCGGCGTAGCAAGCATCGCCACCACCAGAGCAAAAAACAACTTTCTCATAATATAACTCCTTTCTTCTCGTCTGCACAGAGCCACACACTCTGCGCTCTCGGTTTTATTTCCTGCTGCAGAAAAGGCACGCTTGTTCATTATGACACTTAGCACATTTGAATTATTGAACATCGCGCTCCGGCCGGCAGGAGCAGCCGGAAATACAAACAATTCTTACTTTAGACATCCTCCTTTCTCGCTAATTAGCGAAATACGTGTCCTACAATACTTTTACAGGTTTTATCTTGGTGAAGATCAATTATATCCTAACACAAGTTTTTATGTATTTCAAGAAAAATTTGCAAAAAAAACGAGAAATTGAGCCAAAAACTTCATTGTCTGCATCTCCTTCTTTCCTGCCAACCGGCGAAAATCACATAAAAAATAAAGTATCCACGGTGTTGTTGGCGAAAATTAAGTGGAAAACACCACAGGTTTGTGCAAGAATCGAAGATAAATGTAAAAAAAACGAAAAAAATCAGCATTTGAGACATAATTACCCGATTTAACACATGTTGCCGTTTATGTTCAACTTTCTAAAAGGACGACTAATAATTGTAAGACTATGCCTGCTGGCGGCTACTTTAATCCTGGTTGGCATCGGCATAGCTACTATCTATTCTGTCGGCCACCCCGCAGAGCCCAGCCCGGCCACCGAGATCGGTAACCTGAGCAATCTCTGGAAAAAGCAGGTCATTTTCGCCGGAGTCGCTATAGTCGGCTTTATAGTGGTTAACGCAGTCAATTACAGACGCTTTGGAGCGGCAAGCTATTGGATATATGCACTTGTGCTGCTGCTATTGGGCGTGTTACTGCTCGATAAGTTTGTAGATATTGGGATCGGCAATGTACTTACTGTGCCACAGAGAAGGGGTACACGGAGATGGATAGAACTCGCAATAGCAGGATATTCTATTACCCTGCAGCCGTCGGAAATTTGCAAACTGGCATATATCCTGGCGCTGGCCTGGTACCTGCGGTACCGCAGTAATTACGACAATCTTAGCTCCCTAATCGGCCCTTTTGTTTTAACCCTTCTGCCGATAGTCCTGATTCTCCTTGAGCCGGACCTGGGCACTGTGCTGCTAATGATGCCAATCTTATTCACGATGCTGTTTGTAGCCGGGGCAAAGGTTAAGCATTTGCTCATCATAATACTTATGGCACTTCTAATAAGCCCGCTGCTATGGTATAAGATGAGGTCTTATCAGCGAATCAGAATTAGTAGTGTCGTATTACAAAACTCCTGGGTTCGTGAAAAGGCCGAGAAGCACCCCTGGCTGGGTAAAGTGCTCGTCGGCACAAGATTCAGTGAAAAGCTATGGAAGAGTGATTGGGGTTGGCATCTGATTCGCTCAAAATATGCCGTTGCATCCGGTGGTGCCAAAGGGTACGGTTTTCGGCGGGGGCCCTTTGTCAAATACAACTTTCTAAGAGAGAGACACAACGACTTCATTTTTGCCATCATTGCCCAGCAATGGGGCTTCTGGGGCTGCCTGGGCTT
>CAZLIO010000463.1:0-3791 GCA_964559025.1 uncultured Pirellulales bacterium
GGCATACTTTGAAAAGAAAAAATCGTTTTTTGTTTTTTCTTTTCAAACAGTAAGTAATTGTGTAATAATCAGTTAGGTGATTATTTAAGAAAATCAAAAAAACAGATTTTCTTAAATAATATATGCCTAACCTCAATTTTGCAGAAGCCTGCCGTAAGGAATCCTGCGGAGTATCGAAGCTCGTCCCGCCCGTCGAAGACGGGACGGGGCTCGGGCGTCCAGCCTCCAGTTTCGATACCAGCTTCGACAACGACAAACAAGATTCTACATACCTAAACGCCAAAATAGTGTAGAATAAAGAAAGTAGAAACCAGGGACTTCAACAATAAATCCAGGAGCTTATATCTAATGAAACAACACATAAAGACTCGACTGGCAGTACGCCTGTTAGTCGAAGCCCCCTTCCAACAGAAGCAAGCGTATGTATCAATATCACTCGCAGTTGCCTTATTGATTTTCCTCGGCCCCACCTTCTTGCTTTCGCAATCCGCAGGATGCCTTTCGGCGGAAGGCAGTGGGGCTCAAGCTGGTGATCCACAACAGGTTGTCAGCTTCCACAGCTTTAACGAATGGCACCAGGGGAGCCAGATCGAGGCCGCTGTTACCGGGCAGAATCCCCCCTTGTCTGCTGCCTGCACCCGTTGGGTGGCCGCAGGCACGGGTGTCGCAGACAGCAAAGGGGGCGGCCGGTTCGTCAATCCCCGGCCCGCCCAGCCCACACGATACATGATTGTCGTCACCGGCGCCGAATTGCTGTCAGGCGTCTATCCGGATGGGCACACCTACTTCATTACCCGGACCCTCCGCCCGTTAGGCCTGCAATGCCTCGGCTCGATGAGTGTCGATGACAAGCAGGCCGATATCAAAGAGGCGCTTCGCTATGCCACGGACAAAGCGGCCCTGGTAATTGTCACCGGAGGCCTCGGCCCAACTGAAAATGACATCACCCGTGAGACACTCTCCGACTTCACGGGAATCGCGCTCAAAGAGCACCCGGAGGTGCTACAGAATATGGCCCGGCGTTTCAACGTCTCACCTGCTCAGGTTCGCCCTAACTTGCGCCGGCAAACACAGGTGCCAACGCAGGGCACCTATTTCAAAAATCCCAACGGCACGGCCGTCGGCCTCGTTTTCGAAATGGCCAACGCCGCGATCGTAGCGCTGCCGGGGCCTCCGCGCGAATTGCAGGCCATGGTCCAAAATGAGCTTGTCCCGTATCTGAGCCGGCGATTCGGCACACGACTGCCCGGGTGCTCATTGACACTGCGGTTTGTGGGCATTGGCCAGTCCCAAATTGACCAGACGCTCAGAGACCACGTTCCGTTGGCATCCGACATTACGGTTTCTTCGCAGTTCGAGGCCAGCCGGGTGGATTTCACCTTTTCACTGCCCGACGACACACAGCAGGACCGAGCACGGCTACAAGAGTTAAAGCATAAAATCACGGAGCACCTGGGCGAATATATCTATGCGGATGGCGAAATCTCGCTGGAGGAGCATGTTTTGAAGCTGCTCGAAGCCCGCGGCGCAACGCTGGTACTGGTGGAAGTTAGCAGCGGCGGGAGTCTGGCTGCGGCACTGAGCAATGCGGACGGTGCCCACCGGGTGTTGGCCGGGGCCTATATTGCTCCGACCAGGGACAAGCTGCGCCGCATGCTCGGTGTACGAGACGTTGATTGGACCGAAATAACATCCCGCAGCCAAAAAATAGAACAACTGGCCACGGCAGCAGCCGATGCGACAGCAAGCCAATGGACGGTTGCGGTCGGCGAGGCCTGGCGAGATGAGAGCGGCACCGGCTACGTGGATGTCATTTATAAGCTGCCGAGCGGCCGCTTGGAAAACCGGCAAATTCGATTTCGCAGCGGTGGCGAATTGGCCGGCTCCAGGCTAAGCACGCAGTTGCTTGACCAATTGCGACGCAGACTAAAGTAAGGTGAGCTTGCCGAAAACCAAAACATATAAATAGTAGCTCATCCATCAAGTCTCGCAAAAGCCTTCCTTACACAGAAGTCAGTTCTGTCCTCTGTCTTCTGTCCTCTGTCTTCTGTCCTCTGTCTCACAGGTGCCACGGGCTGCGCATAGACCGCCAGAGCATTCGGTTGGCCTGTTCGCTATTGACAAAACGTTCCTTTTCAGGGTCCCAGAGCAGTCTGCGCTTAAGTGTCATGGCGATATTGCCAAGGTGGCAGATAGTGACGGAGCGGTGGCCGATTTCAACCGGTGCAGCCGTGTCACGATGCACCTTAATACAATCGATGAAATTGCGATGATGGTCGTCGCTCTGATAAAGGTGGGTCTCATTCGGCCCAATTACAGAAGTCATCAGCGATTCCGGATAGCATGTTAGCTCGTCATCTTTCACCTGAATCCAACCTTCAGTACCTTCAAAACGCAAAGGGCCGCCCTCGTCAGTTTTGCAAATCAGCTCGACATCATTAGCATACCGGGCCCGGAAATGGACCTTGGTGGCCGTAGTGAACAGGCCATCTGTAGGAAACTCACCTCCTAAATCTTCCACTTCGATCGGCCCTGTATCATCCGTACCATTGGCCCACTGGACAATGTCGATTGAATGTGCCCCTAAGTTTGTCGTCTGGCCGCCGGAATAATCAAGGCCGAAACGGAAAGTATAAAGGCAGCGGTCCTTGTGGTAGGGAGCCCATGGCGCCGGGCCCAACCACATATCGTAATCCAGCCAGTCAGGAACAGGCATAGGCTGCCAGTCTTTAGGAGGGGCCTGTTTATTGTTCGCCCCTATGGGAGTGGTTACTTTTTTGAGCCGGCCGATTCGCCCATTGCGTACCAGCTCACAAATGAACCGGAATCGTTGGCTTGACCGCCGCTGGGTTCCCGTTTGAAAAATAACACCACAGCGCCGAACGCCATCAACCATAGCCCGGCCTTCAGCAACCGTCAGGCTCATGGGCTTTTCACAGTAGATATGCTTGCCGGCCGCGGCAGCCATTAGGACCGGGACCGCATGCCAGTGGTCGGGCGTGGTTATGCAAACGGCATCAATATCATCTCGCCCAAGTAAGTCACGAAAATCATTATATGCATCGCAGACTTTGCGCCCGCCGGATTGGGTCTTTCGAGCATAATGGTCTTCGACTATTTTTCGGGCGGGTTCCCGTCCAAACCATGGGCCCTGCCAGCCTTTCTTATACCAGTGGCCGTACTCATTGTTGGCTTTTACGACATCGCAGACGGCGACAACCTGCACATCAGGCTGACTTAGGAACGCCCTCATATTATTCGTACCCATGCCGCCCACTCCGATGAAGCCCATTGTAATCCGGCTGCTTGGCTCGACATTACCGGCCTTGCCCAAAGCCGGCGAAGGAACAACATAAGGGAAACTCATCGTCCCCACAGCACCGGCAATCACTTCTTTCAAGAACTTACGACGGTTAGTTTTCACATCCTTCATCATATAACCTCCAGAGTTGTAGTTTTTAAAGTCTTCTGCAAAATCGAGGTTAGGCATACTTTGAAAAGAAAAAATTGTCTCCTAATTTTTTCTTTTCAAACAATAAGTTGTTGTATAGCGAGTAGTTATTTGATTATTTAAGAAAATCAAAAACCTGATTTCCTAAAATAATATATGCCTAACCTCAATTTTGCATAATTCTGATAGTTTTTAACATAATGCCGTTCTACGGTCTAAGCGCAACGACACATTGTTTGACGTTTATTTGTCAAATTACCGGCAGTTGACCGGCAACATACCAGGGCTCTTATGAGTCCCAAAACTTCATTGTACTCCCTATACAACAGGAAGTCAAAGT
>CAZLIO010000464.1:0-3784 GCA_964559025.1 uncultured Pirellulales bacterium
CGTATTGAATATAATCCGGCTGCCAATCGTATGCCCAGTTGCGGTTCATATCATAACCGCCGCGGGAATCTTCATTGATGCGGCCGTCGCCATCGTTGTCGATTCCTTCCCAGCCAAGATATTCATATTCTCCAAGCTCGCCGGGTTTGGCTCTGACCATTAAGTATTGAGGGTAATCGGGGTGCAGCTTGAACCGGCCGTGGGGGTCTTTTTTTCGCATCATTGTGATATGGCCGTCGCCGTTGAGGTCCTCGTAATCATCTTCATCGGCGAGTCCGTCGCGGTCGTTGTCAGTTGGCTCCATGCCGGTCCGCGCGTAACCACCCCGTTGAAGCCAGGAATCGCGACCATCAGGGTTGGTGCTCGGCAGGAGATAGAAAATCCTTTCATCGAGCAGAGCGGTTACTTTTTCGAGCTTTCCGTACTGGTGGCAAAGATACCAGGCGGTATAGGCTACGGTTTCGCCAGCCTGGACCTCGTTGCCGTGAATGTTGCCGTCAATATACATTCCCGGCTTGCGGTCGGGGTCTCCGACGTTGAGTGCCGTAACTTCGAGACACCAAATATCCCGGCCTTCGGTTGACTTGCCGATAGAATAGAGGCGGGTCAACTCGGGGAAGGCTTTGTGGAGCCTGGCGAGGATTGCCCCCAGGCCGGCGTGGTCGTAAAACCGGTTCCATGCGACCTGGACCTTTCGTTCGGCCGTGATGCCCAAGGCGGGATAGGAATGCTTGGCCGGATTGTCGGCCCTCGGTTTGCGAATGCGAGATTGGGCAAGGGCCGCTTCGGCAAGTGTCAGGACGAGAAATGAAGAAAGTAAAACGGTGATGTGAATCTTAAACTTTATTTTCCGTTTCATGAGAAACCTCTGATATCAAAATATTTTTTCATGTGCTGATTCATTCGGCGTTTGTTAATTCGATAGTTCCGGTTAGCTGTCCGGCTAAAGCCGAGATGACTTCGAAATTAATTTTTTTGCGGCCGGAGGGCCGGATTATATATCGAATCTCTTCCATCCCGCCGCTTCCCATTATTAAGGGGATATTTGTAATTCTGGTCCCGGAAAGGAAGAATTTATCGTCCAGCTCTATAATCAGTCGGGTCGGATAAACCTCTCTTGTTGTCTGGCCCTGTGAGATTGAGGTTGGCAGGAAGCCGGTGTTTTCCACCTGAATTTTGACCTCATATACGGACCGGCCAAGATGGCGGGTTTCGACCTTTCGGATGCCGATGCGGGGAAGCCGCTGCGCTACTATTGTCAGGAAATCAGCGTGTTTAGCAGCGATTTGTTCAATCATCCGGGCCGGAGGGTTGGTAAGGGCGAAAGGAGAATATCCGCCGACCTCGACATGTTGATTCGGAAAATCGGGATGCTCGATTGCCTGCCATTTGACGAAGGCCTGCGGCGCATGCTCGTCAAACCATTTCAGCTCTTCCCGCTCCTTTGCGTTGCGATTGTCTGCATCATCTTTATCTTCCTTATCCATTCTCTCGTTGCTTTTTTTGCGCTCGGATTCAGGATCTTTTTCCTTTTTTTCAGCGGCTTTGGAAAGCTCGACAGCAAGCGCAGGAGACCAGGGTCCGGCCGCGAGTGACAGGCGGCCTCGGTGGAAATACATCCAGTCGCTGAAGGTGCCGGGGCAAGAGGTGTCTTCAAGCTCTTTGTCTAATCCAAGGGTTTTTCTATATAGCTCGCCCATCGCTTCATAGTAGCCCGCATCATCCTCATCAATCCCGGTCATGGGCTTTCGGTGAGGGGACGGTGGTACGCTTTCAGGGTTTTGTAGGAGATTGTCGGCGGCGCCGTAGGTCAGAACAATACCGATATTGGGGTGGTCGATAACAAAATCCGCGAGAGCCCGCGTTTCTGGCTCACTTACCTGGTGCACGCCGGCGTCGGAAGCAAAGAATTCGAAATTGTACGGGAAGTTTCGGTTAAAGTTAACGCCGCCGGCGCCGTCTTCATTCCATAACTCATCGTGGTCGTTATCGATTCCCTCCGTGAGGTAACGCCAGGCACCAACTTCGCTTTTGAGAGGGTCGGCCTTTATGAGCAGCCGGTCGTCATTAGGGTCGAGGATATATTCACCTTCGGGGTCCTCGATGCGCATCGATGTGATTAGTCCGTCACCGTTAAGGTCTTCGGTGCCATCTTCATCCATCAGTCCATCATGGTCGTCATCGACCGGTTTGTCATTGCGGCTTGTTTCGCATTTCGGCTCATTAAAGAAGTGCTCTGCGGCATCGGGGTTGAGCCGCGGGACGACATAAAACGTTGTCGTCTGAAGAAGTCTGGTAATTTCCGCGTCGGTTTCGTATTGCTCAAGCAGATGCTTTATCCAGGAGACAGCTATGGAAGAACCTATTAAATCATTGCCTTCGATACCCGCTACGACCAACATGGCCGGTCGGGTTTTGCGGTCCTGCTCGGCACCCTTGCCGACTTCAACGAGCCAGACCCTGCGTTTGCCTATTGAGCGGGCAATGCCGTCAACCCGCACAAGGTCGGGATTCTGTTCGGCGAGAGAGGCCAGATGTCTGGCAAGGGATTTGTTATTGTGATAATCCGCGGCAGGGGCAACTTTAACGGCCATTGTGAGCAGGCTTATGAAAGCAAACAAAAACACTAACGGCTTAATTCCAAATCGAAAAACGTGCAGGGACATCCCATCATCTCCTAAAGAATTTTATTTGATGCCTACATATTAACAGATTTGTGTTCTTATTGCAAGATTTTATCTGTGGAATTGGGATTGAGCAGGTTGCGAAGATAAACGTGCTCATCGCCGCTCCAGGGCTTGGAGCAGATGTCAATATCGCCGTCGCCATCGACATCGGCCGCCTTTGCTTCGTGGCAGCGTTTGCCGCTGAGAATTATGTGCTGTTTGAAGTTTCTGCCTTTGCCGTCCAGATTTTCCCAGATAAACCATTTATGAGGTGGACTTTCGGTCAAGGGTCCGCCGCCGGAGAAGACGTCGAGGTCGCCATCGTTGTCGAAATCGGCCACGGCGAGCGAGTGAAAGTCCTGCTTCGTATGGTCGGCGGAAATGAGGTGGCACTTGAAGCTAATGCCTTTGCCCTGGTTCTGGAACCAGAAGACTCGCCCATCCACCGTGTCGGCCTCGGCCTCGACGATGTCAGGATCGCCGTCTTTGTCGAGGTCACAAATCCAGACCTTTATCGCCAGACCGTAGCGGTCGGGCCGGTTGCCGCCGGGTGGTGTCAGACCGGCATGCTCAGTCCATTTCAGTCCTTTGCCGTCAACGTTCTCGAACCAAACGTCGCCTCGAACGACGTCGTTGTCCCCATCGCCGTCGAGGTCGCCGACGCCCGCCGGGCCGACACCTCCATGGATGCTGCCGCCGATTTTGTGCTCTATCCAATTGTCACGAGGATTGGCGGGTATCTCGTACCAGACGGTGACGGCGTGGTCCTTCTGATCGCTGATGGCGACCATGTCGAGCTTTCCGTCGCCGTTGATGTCGGCGGCCACGTTATCGTGACAGACGATAGTCCCGACCTCGAACGGCTCGAAAGGCTCCGTGCGAGGCCTGCCGGTATTGCGGTACCAACCCGTGCCGCAGAACTGATCGATCCACCCGTCGCCGTCGATATCGAAAGCCGTGCCACCGACGTCGGTTCGGACGCCCTGACCCAGGTCATGCCGAATCCATTTCTCCGGACTGATGTACTCGAACCACCAAGTTCTGGCACGCTCACCGACAACCCAGTCGAGGTCGCCGTCTTTGTCAATGTCCAAAAAGCATGTTCCGGCTCCTACCTG
>CAZLIO010000465.1:0-3782 GCA_964559025.1 uncultured Pirellulales bacterium
CATATTTTTCACATATCATAACACACATGACCGGTGAGACATATGTCAGGAAGGATAATCCGATTTCACCTTTAAAATTTCAAAAAATACTTGTATTTTCGCAAAAAATTGACATTTATTCGGACTCGATATAGGCAAAATCAACATTTGTGGAGATAAAACGGTGACAAGATGTCACTTGAAAATCAAGGTGTTTTTCAGCTCCTGAAAGAGGTAACTTTTCGAAGAATTCTGGCATTTTTTACAGCTAATGAAAATGGGCCCTTTTTTTAAGGTGTCTTGTGTACAGTCCTTTGCGATCTGGTTGGTTGTTAGGACCGGTCCGAGGAATTCTGACAACAGGTTGAATTCAATAGCTACCTGTGGCATCCCCACACACCGGAGTACTCTCAGAGAAGGAATCGCGATTGGGTAACATTAACTTCTCGGCGGTAGTATAGTTCCTCCTGTTCTAGTTGACGGCTGCTGAACCGTAACAGTGCCCCGCCCCTGTACGGAATTTGCCCGAGGGTCAGAGGCGTCTCCGTGGGCCTTTCTAGCGCATGTTCGTACACCTGAAGCAGAATTCTCCGGCTTCGTTCGGGCGAGAGCTTTCCAACGGTCGCCAACTTGAAGTTGCGGTAGGCCATGCTTTTCGCCACGCCTGGATTCTTCAGGACGTACCGCAGGTGAGTCTCGAAGGCGGGCGCCTCTTCGGACTGCGCAATATTGTTCCGGTCGACCAGAATTGCACCATCTGGGCCAAACAACTCTTCCACTCGCCCCATGGCACCACCAGTCGCCGTGATCACTGCCATTCCAGAAGCCGCCGCCTCCAAAAAGATGATGCCCAGTCCTTCGAATTTTGAAGGATGAAAGAGGATATGTGCCGCATTCAGAACCGACAGGGTCTGCGTGTGTGGCAGTGACTGGTGATGCACTACAGAGGTCGGTCGCTCACAGCGCCTCCGCAATTCCTCTTGCGGAACATTTCCTATATATACGAATCTGTCTGTTGCGAACTCACGTGACAGCCGGTCAAATATCTCCAGGGCCATCCATCCATTCTTGCTCTCATAATGCCTGCCGCTGAACACTACTGTAAGCGGTCCGCTCTTCCTCCACTTTGCTTCCATCGCGTCTGCCGAACAGCTTTCCTGCGCGGGATAGAGGACTTGGATTTTCGACAGATACGCATCTCCAAGCTCTCCCACGCCAAGCTCCTCTATCCATCTGCTGGCATCACGAACTGCGGACTCACTGCGGTAGAAAACAGCTTTGCAGCTCGGATGGGCGTATGCTGTCAGCATGTTCATTACTCTCATGAAGATGTTCTTCTTGAATTCCGTCGACCATTCCCGACGAAATGCGTTTCTAAAGTCCGGACTCAGAAAGTGGCGCCCGCACACAACCGGATAGACGAAATCATCCGTGTCAGTCACCCATGCTGTCCGATTCAAAACCGGCCACCGCGCCGCGTGGACAATTGCCTGGCCAGGCCCGAAGTCAGCAAACTCCCCCCAATGGAACGAACCGAATGGCGACTTGTGCTGCTCATCGGCCATAACGAATGAGTGCACACAATCTCTTCTGCTGTATTGGAAGTCCGGGCTAAGTAGCTTGGCAAATGCGTTATGCACGCCGACGTGCAAATCTATCTTTGGCCCTAGTAGGACCTCGCGAGTCACTTCTATCTCCGATCTCCGCGATATCTTCCTGCGGATTAGCACTTGCTGTGAAGACATATTGTGCTCGTCGGCCATCCGATTCCGGATATGAGATATCAGGTCCCGCAGTCCGCAGCAATCGTCGCGGTGCAATTTGTTGTGCCGGATCGAAACATACCGCTCGTGGGGGCACCAACCTTTGCATACGGGGAATTCGGGACACCCGCTCATTGCTTCCATAGCGTCGCGGTGCTCCTTCCTCAATTGGAGCAGTCCAGCGCTATTTGCTATCTCTATGAAACTGTCGTTCATGATGTTCCCCAGAGTGTATCGGGGGTCGCCCGAGAATACATCACATCCCACCACGCTGCCGTCCGGCTCGATCATGTAATAGTGGCCCCAGCATTCCTCACTTAGTGTGCAAAACCCGGCTGACATACCTTGAATCTGCGCCTTCAATCCCTCCAGCTCTCGGATCTTCACGTTCTGGTCGCCGCGACTGAGCCACGCATCGTAGAGGTTCATCAAGAACGCATTCATCCTTGCAGGCTCAATGTAGTGTTCAGCTGTGGTTCCGGCTTCAGCCGCTGGTTCGTTTTTCGGCTTCACAGCAAGAAGTCCGAAACTACGAATGCCTTGTCCTACCAGGAAATCGAGGAGTCTTTCGGCTCCGAACTCGAGCGTCCTTTCATCCACGACAACTAGGCCTGAGAATTGGACTTCATGCTCCTTCAGGAGGTTCAATCCCCGCATCACGTGCTCGTAACTCCCCTTACCAGAGCGGTAGCTACGGTGGCTGTTGTGGAGATGTGCAGGTCCGTCAATACTAATTCCCACCTGGATTTTATTCGCCCGGGAAAACCGGGCCCACCCTGGTGTCAGCTTTGTCGCGTTGGTCTGAAAGGAGTTTTTGATCTTCTGTCCCGGTCGCCGCAGGCGCGCTTGCACCAGAAAGGCCTTCTCGTAAAAGGAGATCGGCAGCAGCGTGGGCTCCCCCCCATGCCAGACGAAATTTACTCGGTCGTGCTCAGCCAGTGCCCTCGCAATCATGCGTGCCATTACGGGAAAGCTCATGACCTGCTTGCTGCTCGCTCGTCGGTCATGGCAGTATGTGCATCGCAGTGTGCACTGCCGTGTTGGTTTGACTATCAGCGATAGACTGGTCATCACAGGACACTATCCTCTCTTCGATTCCTTCTCCAGCGAGCGTAGGACCGCTTCTTCATCTGAGCTCAGAAGATCCGATGTCCTCAGATAACGAAAGCGATCCAACGGCTCCATTGCCCGGAGCAGCATTTCGAAGAGAGCGTGTTTCTCATGTTCTGGCAGCCTCAGCGCATATTCATTCAGGCTCTCTGCGAGGCAACGCACGTCATCCTCACTGAAGCAACTTTCCGCTCGTGACTTTTTATCCATGGCGACCCCAGTTTGCTATAACCTTCTGCATGAGTACAATCATCTTTCTTGGGTCCAAGTAATACACCAGATCATTCGATCATGCTCTCACTCAGACTGGAGGAATTTTTGGGCCTTTTGGGGGCATTTTGTCGAGTTTTGGGGGGCGCCCCATACCAAACGCCCAATAGCCATCTCGCGGCCAGTCGCCCATTCGCGGCCAAGTGGGGTATGATCGTGCCCAGCCTTCCTTCGGATCTGGCAAATTGGTTCTAATGAGGGGTCCGAGTGCATCCTTAACAGCCTGCTTTATATCCTTCGTAAAAACGTGCGTGGCCGTACCCTCGACACGTCGTTCGTCAACCCGTTTTTCTATGTACGCGCCGCGGGATAACAACCAACGCAAGAGGGTCTGCTGCTTCTCCGGTAATTCCTTCTGTGCCCAGTCATCAAGTTTTCGCGCCAGTTCTTGCACTTCATCTTGGTCTGCCATAAGAATCTCCTTTCTGAACTCTCGATTATGGTTCGTTCAATTAAAGCATGAATGTGGTTTTCCAAGTTACAGGTTTCTTTTTCAAAGGCCATAGCACTGTTAAGCCAAAATACGAAGGGCTTGATTTCAATTATCTGATTACAAGTAAACCTGTCGGCCAGACGGTTTTGTTCGAGCTTTGGCGAGACGGCAGGAAAATACACCTCGGCGCCGAGGTTAAGAGCTTCAAGGCTTCAGAGATGCTCGTA
>CAZLIO010000466.1:0-3780 GCA_964559025.1 uncultured Pirellulales bacterium
GCATAATGTCCACTATTTTTTATTCACTTTTCACCAACTTTTTTGGAGTTGAACCAGAAAAATAGAATGCAAACATTTTGCTCCATTTAAAGTTTGAATCGCTGTTTTTAGCTCGAAAAAGCAGTTATGCTTAAAAGTGATTTCAAATCGATTGCATTCAATTTTCTTTGTAACATAGTGTACTTAAAACACTTATAAATTTTTTTCAATCCGTTAACCGGACAGTAGTGACCAATTGCATTTAATTACGGCGCTCCTTGTTTTTAGCACAAAAGCCTGGCAGCCTCAAGCGCAGCTTGCAGCTTGAGGATGGCTCGCTGCTCTTTATATAAAGCGCAGCTTTTAATTACAATTGGTATTAGACCTGGGTGCCGTTTCTCATAAGGAATCCTGCAGCCCTTGAGCGAGCTGCTGGAGCTTCTGCAAGCGTTTGGAGCTGATCGTTCTGCGGTAGCGGAGGTTTGCGTATTCGAGATACCAGTCTGATATCCTCGCCCACAGCCCATCGCCGGAGTCTCTTGTCCGGAGCTGCTGAGAGAAAGCGTGTAATGTCTGGCTGAGATGTCGCTGCGGTCCCGCGGTCTTTATCTTGCGGTCCATCCTGGTGAGCATCTTGTGCAAGGTCGCAAGCCCTGGGTTTCTCACCGCCCTTGTTTGTGTCGGGCCTTTAGCCTTCTTCCTGTTGTAGTGTCGGGACAGGGCCAACCAAAGTGCACCGCCAAGGATGATGGTCAGAAGAAGTAAGCCGGCAAGCAGGCCATAGGACTCGAACAACCAGCTAAGCACACCAAAAAGACCATATTGATACAAGGCCTGCAGAAGCTGACCAAGAGTACCAGTACCGCCGCCCATGCGTTCCAGCTCCTGGGCGGCGGGCGCCGTGACCAGGTCATCCCCAACCGTAGCTTCGACAATGGTCCATTGGTTTCGTTCTTTGTCCCAGGCTTCAGCCCAGGCATGGGCGTCCATGTACCGCGCGACCCACAAATCACTCTGTTCGTCTTTCTCAGTGACTAAAAAACCGGTGACGTATCGCGTTGGTACACCGGCCAGACGCAGCAGGATCGCGGCGCCGGAGGCAAAGTACTCGCAATAGCCGGTGGATTCCTCAAGTAGAAAATGGGTCAGCTTATCTCGATCGGGCGGGATATCCAGTCCGAGCACGTAGGTGTAGTTAGTGCGAAAGTAGTTGACGACAGCATCGATTTTCTCGGTCGTTGTGCTGCACCCCGCGAAAATCCTGTCTGCCAGTTGACGTATGCGCGGGTCAAGATGACTGGGGATATTCAGCATTCCGGTCGGCGGCCCGCCTCGGCGGGCTGCTGTGGTGTATGCAATCCGGTAATTAAGGCCGCTGCGCATTTGCGGGGCATAAACAATATCATGTTTGTCCCGCAGCATCAAATTGAACGGCGCTTCAAGAAAGGACGTTCCCAAGGGTGTGAACACAGCATTGGCGAAGCGGGATTCATGCTTGACGGTCATGTACTTACAGGTAGAAGCGTCTTCCTTGCCGAGACGAAAGATATTCGTTCTTCCTACGAAATACATTCCGAACGGCATGTTCTGTTCAGGTAAGATTGCTTCCTGGTATGAGAGATTTTGCCATTCGGATTGACGGTAGACCTCAAATGCCCTGGCCCTCAAGTATCCCGGACTGCTGTCAGACTTGATGCTCAGCGCGGGGGTTGGGTCCTGATCACCCTTGAGCAACAGCATATTAGAGAGTCTGCCGCTGGTGGAGAATCCCACAAGTGCCACACCGTCTGTTTTACTCTCCAAAGTGACACGTCCCCTCCAGAACCAAATGGGCAGGTAGTTTAGAACCTCCACGTGTCGATAGAGCATTGAGCTCATAATCCAGCCGCAGTTTGCAGTGATGACCAGTATCAGGCTAAAAGCAAACACCCCTGCTTTCTTGCGAAAGCAAGAAGGGGTGGACATGTGCTGCTCCGTCACTAAAGCTTTGGAGCGTAGGCGCCCCAAACGCTTCGGAATGGGCGCGTCCCTTGAACCACGGACGGCGGCGCTTCGTCGCTGAAGCTTTGGAGCGTATGCGACTGCATAAAGCACGACCAGAATGACGGAGAGCAGCTCTGAGAGCCGGAACGTGATGTACATGTCATCAAGTAAGAGGACTTGTCCGGCGGAGATGGTGACGGCCACGTGAAACAATCCCAGCGAAGACGGCAGTCTATCAGGTGAACCGAGAAACAGTATGAGGATCATTGAAGCCAGGAAGTAGCGTGCTATGGTTTGCCAGGCGACAGCTGCTGCTTGTACATAAGCTAAACGGCCGGGTGAGCTGGCATAGCGGTAGTGAATTGAAAACATAATCGCCAGTAGTAGCAGTAGCAATGAGGTGATAACGCTTCTTTCCGGCTTGAAATCCCAGGTAAATCGCCGCTGCAAACCCAAGAGTCCCAGCATACAAAGGATAGCCGGGTAAGCAATATCCCCAGAGACCAACGCGGTCAGCACTGAGCTTATCAGCAACATGATGATAGCTATGGTTTTTTGCATCTTCATAATCGTTTTATCTGTCCCGTCAAGATATCATCAGCCGACAGCAACCGGACATTTTCAGTCCAGCTCAGGTTGTCCTCATCCACATTCATTCGGCCGGACTGTCCTATCAGGAGAACTGTGCAGTGGCAGCCGGCCTGGCCGGCCAGCTCCAGCAGCCGACGGTATGCCTTGTCCCATTTCAAAAGAATGAAAACGACCTCAGATATTTCATAGAAACGATTTGCCAATTTTGGGGCTATGTGCTCCAGAGAATAGCCTCTCGATGGTTCAACGCCTGCCAGAATCTCGTGTATTTTGTCGAGGCGCACCGTTCCGGGCAAGGCAGTGAGTTGATGCAAATCGGGGCCGGCAAGCAAAAAATCGATAAGGCAATCATTGTTAATTGTGAAAGCCACGGAAGCACAAAGAGAGACGGCAGCTTCAAGCTCCTTAATCTCGTTCGAGCTTGGGCTCGACAGGACTTCTGGTACGCCGGTATCTAATACCAGTGCAGTGTAGTTGTCAAAATCATCGTAATACTCCTTGGTGGCCGGTACGGACAGGCGGGCCCAGGCTCGGGCATCAATATTGCGTGGGGAGTCCCCCGGCATAAAAGGGCGGTTTCCCGCGTATTCAAGGGAAAGTCCCGTACGACCAGCGAGTCTGGCGCCACTGGCGTGAACGTGCCGACTTAGGCGTCTGAGGGGGATTTGAATTCGGGAAAAGGCCGGAAGGACGATAAGGGTCTCCTCATCATCACGCGACGTGCCGAAACTGAACAAGTTAAAGGGAAAGCTGGATTGGCAAATAGGCTGCTTGATTTGGTAGTAACCGCGCCGCTTGGATCGTATGGCAATAGTAACTTCGGTAGTCTCGCCGGGCCCCAGGCGCGAAACCAGGTGTTCGCCTCCGACTTGCTCGATTGCCTCAGGCAGGGCACCCCGCTTGGAGACGCCTTTCGTCGCAAACCTCACGCAGAGATTGTAGGCCGGTAAGCGGGCGACGTTCTTGAGCACGTACTTTAACCGTACTGTCTGGCCTGCGATGACACGGTCAGGCAGATTGCCGCTGAGCTGGATTTTTGGCCGCAGAACAAAGCCGACCAGCAAAGCCATTAGCACGACCGAGACCAGGGCCGAAAGTACCCCGAAGGCAGGAACAATCAGGGTGGCTAAAGCGACAAAGATGGTCCCGCGCAGAACCATCTTGCCGGCATCGGTCAAGCCAAAACATAATCTTCCATCGGTTTTCTTCATAGAGTTATGCAAAATT
>CAZLIO010000467.1:0-3779 GCA_964559025.1 uncultured Pirellulales bacterium
AAAATATCACACTCGGCACTGCCGGCCATATAGACCACGGCAAAACAGCGCTGATAAAATGCCTGACCGGCTGCGACACGGACCATCTCAAGGCCGAAAAGGAGCGCGGAATGTCTATCGACCTCGGATTCGCACCGTGCAGCGTTTCCGGACTGGAGGTCGGTATCGTTGACGTCCCCGGCCATGAGAATTTCATAAAAACAATGGTCGCCGGCGCAAGCGGTATTGACGGCGCTATCTTTGTTATCGCCGCCGACGACGGCGTGATGCCGCAAACGCGTGAGCATCTCGACATACTCACACTGCTCGGTGTCAAATACGGCGTCGTGGCTTTGACGAAGGTAGATTGCGTTGACCAGCAGCGCGTGGGCAATGTTACGGCCGAGGTTAAAGATTTTCTTGTCGGCACATTTTTGGAAGATGCCCCGATTCTTCCCGTATCCGGCATAACAGGCCAGGGCTTCGATGTCTTTTACGAGGCCCTTAAAGAGCTTGTCGGCACAATCGAGCCCAAGAGAACCGACGGGGTATTTCGACTGCCGGTCGAGCGGACATTCTCTGTCAAGGGCTACGGCACGGTTGTTACCGGCATTCCGGTTGCAGGCACAGCTAAGATCGGCGAGGCGATGACTCTTTTCCCCCACGGAATAAAAGGCCGAATAAAAGCTATACAGGTCTATAAACGAGACAGCGAGATTGCTATGGTCGGCCAGTGCGCCGCGCTCAATGTCCCCCAGTGGGATTACAAGACCATCAAACGCGGCAATGTGGTTACGCTCGGCGAATATTTCCAGCCGCAGCAGTGGTACTTATGTAAACTTAGAATCCTGCCTCATATAAAATCTCCTCTTAAAAATGGTACTAAGATAAAGTTTCACACCGGCACCTCCGAAATTGTAGCTACGGTATATCTGCTGGAAGAAAGCAGGGCCACTGCCGGCAGCGACTGTCTCGTTCAAATCAGATTAAATGAGCCCGTCGTCGCGGCCCCACATGACCGTTTCATACTGCGAACCCTCTCGCCCGTACAAACAATCGGCGGCGGAATGATTGTCGAGGCGCTTCCAGAGAAGTTAAGACGAAATAATCCCCAGACGGTTCAGGACGCCCATGACCGTGCCCGGGCCGTGCTTGCCGATAAGGATTTTGCTGAATACTGTATAAAAACCGCCGAGGCCTTTGCTGTCAATGAAACTGAACTTTCAATCCGTACCAAGATACTTCCCGAACGGCTCAAAGCAATCATCGCCGAGCTTGTACAGCAGGATAATGTGTTGTATTTGGATTCAAAGCTGTATATCCACACAGAGACGGCTGATAATGTCCAGAAGCAACTGCTTAACATCGTTAGTGACTTTCACCACAGCAAGCCCGAAAGCCCCGGACTGACCATCGAGCAGTTTTATGAGGCGTCCCAACTGAAAAAGGATGTTTTTGACGGCCTTCTAAATCTGCTGATCTCTCAGGACAAGCTCATCGAAAGAAAACATCGCCTGGCCTTACCCGAACATCAGGAAACGTTCAGTGACGATGAACAAAAAATACTCCAGAATATCGAATCACTTTTCAGAGAACGACCGTTTAATCCGCCCAAATTCGAAGAAGTTATTGAACAAACAGCAGCGGCTCCGGAAAAGGTGCAGAAAATCCTGCAGATACTAATCGAACAGGAAAGGCTTGTCCGGGTCGATAATGACCTGTTCTTCCACAGTGAGGCTATTGAACAGGCCCGCCAAAAACTAACCTCGTTTATCAATAAAGAAGGCAAATTGGAAAGTGTAAAGTTCAAGTATCTTCTTGATACCACCAGAAAGTTTGCAATCCCATTGCTTGATTACTTTGACCGCATCGGCGTGACCCGACGCGTTGGCTATACCCGCTATTTAAAAAATCCCACAATCGACAAACCGGGGCATAGCTGATACAATTAAAATGACGGAAGTTTTATTTATTTTTAGAGAGATAAGAAATGCGTTTTGGAAAAATCGCGATAACGTTACTTATCGCAGCGGCTCTGACTGCCAGTGCGAGTATCATACTTAAGCCAGGATGAGGCAATCCTATCGGAGCCCTTGTAGGGTTAATCATAAATCTTTCAATTCCTGCTGCCCTGGTATTTGGTATCCTGGGAACCATTTTCGACCGTCGCAAATTCTTCGCTATTGCCACCGTTGCCATTGTAGTGGGGGTAGTGCTATATATTTTGATTTGCAATTGGCTTGCTATGGCATACGGTGGTATGCTGCAGTAAATAAACCTAATTATAAAATTGGTTTATTAGAGAGAGCTGAAAATGCGTTTTGGGGAAATTTCTGCAATTTTGTTAGGCATAGCCCTCGCCACGATGTGTGCACTTGTTGTACTTCGTCCCGGCTGAGGCAATCCCCTTGCTGCCCTTGGAGGGCTGCTGATTACCTTCTCATTCCTTGCTGCCTTGATAGTCGGCATCGTGGGAATCATCTGCGATAAACGCGAGATACTTGCGATTATCACTACTATCATTGCCGGCGGATTCGTGCTCTTTTATCTGTGTATGACGGCGATCAGCATGATCAGTATAATGTTTCGTTGAGCACGCCGTTAAATACGGACGGCACGCTCAACACGGGCAGACACAGCCGGCTCTTCCGGTAATTGACTGGCTTTCAGGACCGGTAAAATTATATAAAAACACTGCTGTGCTCCGGCAGGCTCCGCGGCTGCGGCTCGGGCCTTCCGGGCTACGGCGGGCTCCGCCCCGACGAGCGCCGAGACGAGCGCCCTGATGATCCGGAGAATAATTTCACACCTCAAGGCCACATTAGTAGCAATTCGCTGGAAATTTTTGGCTATTTTTAGTAAGATAGATAGTCGATTGTTAACAATTTGTGAGGCAGGAATTATTAAGTGTACAAATCTATGAAATTCTCGTTGCTTACCCCGTTAGACGGCTTACTTCGGCCTGTTAGAAGGGGTCTTCGACTAACGGGATCCACCCTGATATGGATACATACGCTTCTCCGTAAGGAGTCCTTAGGACTAACAGGCGTATTAACTATATGTTTAGCCGGCCCAGTGTTGGCTGTCTGTCCAGTCGGCGACCTCAATGGCGACTGCAAAGTCAATTTCCTGGATATCAGCGTTTTCGCCGAGCAGTGGCTTGAACCTTCGGATATCTCCTCGGAACCAAATTATGCCGACCTGGATGGTGTCGGTGGCGTAAATATGTCGGATTTTGCCCTGCTGAGCAAGCACTGGCACGAGATAGGCAACCCATTAGTAATCAACGAGTTTATGGCATCCAATAACAAATGTTGTATGGACCCGCAGGGCGAATATGACGACTGGATAGAAATCTATAACATGGGGACCTCTACTATTAATGTTTCCGGCATGTACCTTACGGACAATCTCTCTGCTCCAAGAAAGTGGCGGATTCAAAGTAATTCTCGAGGCGGAACCACCATCCCACCGGGCGGCTATTTAGTGGTATGGGCCGACGACGATACCGCCGATGCCGGACTTCATGCGAATTTCAAACTCAGTGCAGACGGTGAGGAAATCGCCCTGTTCGACATCGACGGCAGCACTCTGATTGATATTGTCGCCTTTGGTGAGCAGACTACCGATATCTCATACGGCCGCTACCCGGACGCTGCTGATAATCTGCGTTTTCTTGCCGTCCCAACCCCGGCAGCGGAAAATGACGGTGCATATTCAGGCGAGGTCGCCGCCCCGGAGTTCAGCCACAAGCGTGGTTTTTATACTACGCCTTTCTCTGTTACACTGGCCAGCGAAAC
>CAZLIO010000468.1:0-3769 GCA_964559025.1 uncultured Pirellulales bacterium
ACGTCCTGACTGGCAATGTCGGAAAGAGCTCTTGTAAAGATTACCTTATCAGTTGCGTTGGAGAAGACAGCCGTTTGAACTTGCTCCTCCGTTACAGCAGGAAGACCTGGTACCTCAACCTTAGATACCGGCTGAGAGGGTTGTTCTTCCATTTTTGCATTTAGCTCCCCAGCTGATTGAGCAACAATCGGTTCCATCGCCGATTCGACCTTTTCCTCGGTCGATACTACCTCGACCTTCTCTTCGCCCCAATCAGATAACGCAGCCTTTTCTTCCGGTTGAACATCGCTGAGGTCGGATGGTGGCTGAGACTTTGCGTCCTCCTCTTCTTTGCAAGACTTCTCTAAATGAACATGAGTTGCAACAAGGTCGGACTCCAATGCAGTTACCCGTGTCTTCACCTCACCTTCCCGAATCGCTGCCTCGCTGGCTTCACTTTTCGCCTGCTCCAGATCAGAGAGCAACGATTCCTTCTCTGCTTTTAGCTCACTAAGCTGCGAAGAGAGTTCAGACTGTGTCTTCTCAGCATTACTCTGGGCCTTTTCCAACTCACGCTCGGCCGTGATAAGATCCCATTCCAGCGCATTGATTAGAGCCTTGGCCGCGTCTTTACGCCCTGCTTCCTGCTCGTCCCTTGATTCGAGGGTGGATGCTTCAGATGTGGTTCTGCTCTTTTTATCTCTTGCTGGCGTAAGAATTTTTAAAGGCCGCTTAAGCAAATACTTCGCCGCTGTTACAGTCTTAACACCGCAGCCGGCAATTTTCTTGCTGATGACTACTGATGTTCCAGCAATAGTACCTGCTTGCCTGGATACAACAGAAACTATTCCTGAAAACTCTTTATCGTCGTACTCCATTGTCTTGAACCCCTTTTGAACCGCCTTAAGAATTTGCGGCTCGATATCTCTATTAACCACGTTTTTCAGAGTCCCATATACTGTTCCTTATGGTCAATAATTGGTAGCTATAGTTAAGGTTCTTGTTTACCAATCGGCACGTTCGTTCCTGTATCTATTTCAGATATCAGACCATCCTGGGAATGGCTCGACCCTTCACTGTTTGCAGTCTTCTTTTTTTCGCGGCGTGTAGTCTTTTTCTCGGGTGTTGCCTCTTTCTTTTTTTTAGCCGGAGATTGTGTGGGTGTCTTTTTGGATGCCCCACTCTCACCGGATGAGCCTGTTCCTTTTCGTTTTACCACTTTTTTCTTTTTCTTTTTTGTTTTGGGTATTTTTATCTCTGTCTTGCGAACCGCCTTCTTCTTTCTTTTGGCCGGAGCATGCACGGTTTCTTCCCCAGGCTTGTCCGACGGACCCTCGCTCGGTGGCCTTACCGAGCCAATGATTCGCTTACCGGTAACCACCGCAGTTCCAACCAAAGCACCAGCAAGTTTGGATATAGACCTAATGATTCTCGAAGGTTCAGGCTCGTCATTCTGTGGAGTAGCCATATTTCAATCTCTTTCATTCAGGTTTTATTCATATTCTGTGCCTTCTCCTCTCTTTCGGTTCCAAGTGTGCTGCACAGTATTCAATAATGTCAGGATACCTCGATAAAAGTGAATGTCAGACGCTTGGCTCCGAGGCCTGTTGGGACTGCATGGCATTGGCGTATCCCTTTTTGAAGGCTTCTTTTACACCTGATGTTATCTCGCAAGTTTTTGCATACACGCTTTTCACAGCCTTCGGGTACTTTTTGCGAACGATTTCTGCACCAACAGCACCGACAAATATTCCGCCTATCAGGATTCCCAGGCTCTTAACCATAACATTTCCTTCCTTTTCTCTTTCCGGCAAAACGAGCTTATTCTTTACTTTTCCTGTGTTTTTTCATCATCAGATTTTGATGGGCACACTGAATCCACAAAACGCCTCGCGGCGTCTTCGACTTTCTCAATAATCTCAGGTCTCTTTACGCGGAGAAACTCGGTTCCCGCCGCACCGAGAACTACGCCCAAAAATGCCAATCCAAATAATCCCATTTTCAGTTTATCTCCTGATGCTGCTGTAAATTATCAACATAAAAAAAACCAGCTTGCTATCCATTGGGATAACCAGCTGGGTTGAATTTTCTTAGCCCCTTTTATTGAACTCCGGGAAACTCTAATAAATTTCCTGCAGTCCATTGCTGGTATTGCATCCACGTCCGATACATGAGGCTCTCGCTCCCCTTTGCAATAAGCTGCAAAATAGGAACATCTCATACATCAATGGATAGCACAGCTCTACTCCCTGAGCTACTAATTTTCAAAAGACCTTTTTATACTATTATTATATGAGCATCCAGTTGCTTCGTCAATTTTTTCTAAAAAACTAATACACTATTTTATTTTCTGCAAAAAGCTTAACTGCTATGCCAAGCTTTCATCTTAACCATAAATTCTACGTAGTCACGCGGCGCAAGTCAAGTATTATTACCCCACTCCAAAAAAATCTTTTTTCCCATAAACCAGACATACTCTATTGTTCGCAAGAGGTTTTCAACAGCCATTTCTTACCTATATACCATATGTATTATCGGTAGAAAAGGGGAATCTTCTTAAAAAAAGCTATTTTGCGCCACTATCAATGATTTAGGATGTACTACGGAATGGGCTGAAGATGGGTATTTTGGCAAAGGAACTTGCTTCATTACGCACCTGCAACCAGATTTTTTGTAATACCAAAGCCTTTTTCCGATGTCCCAAATGCTTTTTTGTTCTTTTTCTGAAGAAAGGTGGCGATTCTGTCCGAAATACTTGTGGTAAACAGCTTAAACCAAATATAAAGTCACTGAGCTGCTTGTGGTTATGTGAAAGCCTCGCATAAATGTAGCAAGTAGTAGCCAGTGGAGATGGTTGAAAATAGAAAGATAATTCAGCCCCTGGCTTTACTTGTATGCAACTAAGTGAAGCAGGGGTTTTTTGTTTTGAAGGATTTATCCGAGTCCTCGTAATACATAAACAGCTCAGCGGGTATAAATAACTTTGGATGCTGAAGGTGTATTTGGATATTCCGGATGAAAGAAAAGAACTTTCTATCCAGAGAAAGACAGGATAAGATAAGTGTAAACAGCCGTAATCAACTTTCAACTGCGGTTGAGATACTTTTCACGGGTGCAATAGCCAAGGTCAAGGCTGAAGCCGAAGAAAAGGCTCTGGATTACACCGATACGATAAGCAGAATCAAGGCTGAAGCTACCGAGGCAATAGCGAGAGTCAAAGCCCAAGCCGAGGAAAAAGCAAGGACATACACTGATACGATAGCCAGAATCAAGGCTGAAGCTGAAGAAAAATCAAGGGCGTACACCGGTATGGCAGGCAAAGGCAAACCTTCAGCTACGGTTGAGGCACTTTTCTCAGAGGCAGTAGCCAAACAAAAAGCAAAGTCAGAAGCTGAAGCTGCCGAGGCGATAGCCCGGGTTAAAGCTGAAGCTGAAGAAAAGGCAAAGGCGTATACTGATACGATAGCCAGGGTCAAGGCCGAAGCCGAAGAAGCGATAGCTGAACAAAAGGCAAAATCAGAAGCTGAAGCCGCCGAGGTGATAGCCCGGATCCAAGTTGAAGCCGAAAAAAAGACAAGGACGTACATCGATACGATAGCCAGAATCAAGGCTGAAGCTGAAGGGAGAGCAAGGGCGTACACTAATACGGTAGGCAAAGGAAAACCTTCAGCTACGGTTGAGGCACTTTTCTCAGAGGCAGTCGCTAAACAAAAAGCAAAGTCAGAAGCTAAAGCCGAAGAGGCGATAGCCGAGCAAAAGGTAAAGTCAGAAGCTGAAGTTGAAGAAATGA
>CAZLIO010000469.1:0-3746 GCA_964559025.1 uncultured Pirellulales bacterium
CATCTTTCTATACTCCGTCCCCGTCGGTTACATTGAAGAAATCAATGTAACTTCCTTTAACAACCCAACTTGGGATGCTGTTCCAATGCTGGTTTTCACCGGCATCGGTTTGGTCTATTTCAAAACACTATCTATCAACCACCCGGACCTTGCCGTTTGGATCCGGGAGATAATCCAAAACCAAATCTGTTATATCCTTTGCCATCGTTCGGACGAAATTCTCCAGCACCGAGCTTATCTGAACCTGTGCCACGTATCGAGCTGGGTCGCCGGCGATATTAGGCCTTCGACCAAGTGGACCGGAAAAGTCGTTTTCGTCGGCGGTAACTTGGCCGTTCAAGATATAGAAGTTCAAGACAACTGTCCGGTTGTGCATTGGAGCGAGCTTATGGAAGCGATGTATTAAACAAGGTATTTGTCGGCCGGCCCGTGAGACAAATTGCAAAGATTCGGTACCGTCATGGATCCAGCCATATCCGGGATAGCACACTCGGGGCCGATGACCCAGTATACCTCCGGGTTTGGAGGAGCAATATACGATATAAACATCCGCCCAAGCCTTGGTTGCTGAAACAATATATCGTCGGCTCAAAAAATCGTCCGCAAAGTTCTCCTCCATATATTCCTTAGCGATACTGGGAATGGGCAAATCGCTGCCGGCCCAGCTCCCAATTTGTGCAGGGAAAGCACTCAGGGAGACAGGCAGCACGATGGGAGTATCAACAATGCGCTTCAAGCCGGATGCCAGAACACGGTAAGTTATGCCGGCGGATATCAACAGCAGAACAGCCAAAACCCAAACGAACCATAGTGGCGTTGTACCTGGTGCTGTTCGCATCGAATATGATACTTCGCGTGCTCTTTCCAAATAGTTATGCCCAATCGGATACATCAAAGAGTATAACCTTAAAGTAGTACTCTAAAGCCAAAAAATAATGCTCCTCCTGAGACAATGATACACCGCTTTCCGCTGGAAAAAATCCTGGGATGCCTCCTCCATAAGGGCACCAACTATAATCCATTAATATACCTTACGAGGGTATTTTCGTCAAGGCCTTAGTCCCACATAAAGAAAAAAGAGACAAATCTACGGGCATACTCCGATAATGGCCGAAAATCAGCTAAAAATGCACTTTTTTTCTGTTTTTTGGCAATGGAAGCAACTTTATCGGTTCTGAAAAAAATCCGGTCCTGTTCACAGATTCAACTCAATCCAACACATATGACAGAGGACAGGCTCTGACCTCTGACTTCTGACCTCTGACTTCTGACTTCTGATTTCCTCCAGTCCCTGGACTTTTTTTCGCTTGATTTTTCATCCCAATTCTGCTATTAGCAAGACCAAACTATAGTGGCAATAAGCCAATCGTTGGAGTATTTCACAATGCGATTACGCAGGCATACGGTATCGGTACCTTTGGTGCATTTGGCTGGTCTGGTTTTTTTCATGGTCCTCCTCGGAACATTCGGCCAATCCGCCTGTGGCTATTCTTTGATCAAAGAAAGTAGGGTGACACCCTGGGAGAGGCAGTACAAAATCAAGCCGAACGAGAAGAACCGGTTGACTCCTGCTGATGTGCTCGGCCCGGACGGAATCGTGTACCCTAACTGGACAAAATGTGGTGTCCAGAGCGGGATTCCAAATATAAAAGCAGTTGCATCAATCGAGGACTTCGGTGCCAAAGCAGATGATGATGCCGACGACTCCGAAGCTCTGGCAAAAGCGTGTGAAGCCGCGGGTAAAATGGGAGGTGGGGCCGTACTACTGGGTGAAGGTATCTATTATCTTGACCGCCCCGTGACGGTACGCCACGACGATGTGGTGATTCGAGGCAAAGGCCCCGGAAAGACCCGTTTGATATTCCGATATTCGATTCCCGAGAACGGCGTTGTTTTCTACAATCCGCCTGCGGGCAGCCAGGTGGGCAGGAACACGCGACTCGAAATGCACTGTAAACCCAGCCTCTCTAAGGGGCGGGGTAAAACTACCAGCTTGATGAAAATGACGATGATGGTCGACGATGTAGTTATCGGTGAATGGAGTCGGGGTCAACACTCAGGAAATACATTTGGCTTTACGGTATATGGTCGCAGTGCTGTTGGCAAAGTTTCAAATGGCCCACACGTCTTAAAAGGTATCGCAGAGTACAAGGACGGAGCAAAACGCACCGGAGAAATTCCCATCATTCTTGATTCAGCATTTAATGACACCCGGCAGGTTGCGGACTCGCGAGCGGCAATTACCTTCGCGGGCAAGGGTACGGTTGGCAGGAAGTTGAAACTGGCCAAGAATGGCAAACGGGGTGATATGACATTAGAATTGGAAAGCACCAAGGGACTTCGGCCAGGCGATTGTATTCTTATTGACGGGCCTGCAACCCAGCGATGGAAAAAGCTCACTAAAAACGCCTGCAAATGGGGAGTATATCGTCAATACGAAGTAGTCATCAGCGATATAAAAAACAACACTATTGTGCTCAAACAACCACTACGAATTGAGTTTCCTGTTATCGATGGCTCTTACGTGCAGAAAGTCGTACCAATCCAGCGCTGCGGAATTGAATCTCTGTATATAGAACAGACAGAAAACCTCTGGATCAGC
This sequence comes from uncultured Pirellulales bacterium, assembly GCA_964559025.1. Lineage (GTDB taxonomy): Bacteria > Planctomycetota > Phycisphaerae > Sedimentisphaerales > Anaerobacaceae > NIOZ-UU13. The sequence continues at coordinate 2,603 of CAZLIO010000469.1, forward strand.
AGCGTGGTCTTTTATCACGGCTGGAACTGCTGGGCAAAAGATGTAACTGCGAAGAAGTGCGGCCGCTTTCCCGTATATGGTTCGATGGCCAAATGGTGCGAAATCCGTAATTGTGTTTTCAATGACGCATGGTTTAAGGGTGGCGGCGGCACGGCCTACACCGGCTGGGACAAATGCTGGGATTGTCTTATGGAGAACGTCGAGACGTTCAAGATGCGACATGCTCCCCTTTTCCAGTGGGCTGCCAGCGGCTGCGTGATTCGCAAAAGCGTGTTCCACGAGAGCGATGGCCAGTGGCATGCGGGCTGGACGAATGAAAACCTCATCGAACAGTGTGTAATCGAGTCTGTCCGGGGCCATGGAGGGTACGGGTACGGAATGTGGGCGTCACCGCCGCAAGACGCTGCCCATGGGCCGAACGGCCCGAGAAACGTCGTTTACAACTGCGATGTCAGCTCCCCGAGAGCAGGCCTCTGGATGGGCGGAATGAACGAAAACTGGCTGATTCTCCATAACCGTTTCATCGTGGACAGCGGCCCGGGCGTATCCGCCAGCACCGCAAGCTTCGACCATATTGTTAAGGGCAATGTCTTCATCCTCAAGGACGGCAAATCGCCGATGATTTTCCTCGCTTCGTCCGACTGTATTGGAGCCGAGATAATTGGGAACGGATTATACGGGGGCAATGGCCGTTTCGTGGCCGGCAGGGGCGAACCGGCCGTGGTCAAAGACAATAAAGCTCTTATGCTCAGCGACTCGTCTCTGCGAAGCGCTTCGTCGAAGCAGGATGTCCCAAGACCAATCCCAGAGGTGCCGTCAATTTACGAATGGCAGCACAAGCGGTAAAATAGTTGTATCTGTCGGGATGATTTGATATAAACAGTAGTTTGACAGTAAACTTTATATTTGACTTCAAAAATAGAAAGCAGGGTGACAATATTTAAAAAGGAGAAAACACTGATGACAGAAAAAGAGCAAAACAGAAGGCAGTTTCTTCAGATAGCGGGAATAGGTACGGTTGCTTCGCTGGCCGGCACAAGCAGCTCTCTGGGCCAGGTTCGCCCAGCCCCTCCGAGGGGCGGGGTTCGTGGGCGAGCAGATAAACAGCGGTTTCAATTAGGCCTGGCCTCGTACACCTTAAGAA
>CAZLIO010000470.1:0-1945 GCA_964559025.1 uncultured Pirellulales bacterium
AACCCAATCAAACCCAATTTCAAACCCAATACAAACCTTGTCCTGAGCGTAGTCGAATGGGCCAATTCAAACCCAATTTCCAAACAACTCTAATCGCTATTTCCCAGGCCCCCGCGTCTTCCGACGCCTGCCCCTGCGTCTCCCATCGCAAGACGGGGCAGCGGGCGAGTCGGTGCGCTGGGCAGGCCCACCCTTATTTGGCAAACGGCAGAGTCTCCGGAACCACTTTTATCTCCGTCGTGAACTTATGGGAAATTGGACCGCCGCTCTCGAAAGTCAATTCGACGAAAAAGGCCGTCCAGCCTTTCTTCGGCTCAGCAACCTTAGCTACATATGTCCTCCTGTTGCCGGCACCAAAATCTGTACTTTTCCAGACCGCCCCGATAGTTTCAAGCCGAAAGTCCCGCGTATTCTCATTCGTCGCCTGCCACAATTTTACAGCCGTCGCCGCTGTCTTTGTATTGACCTCTATTGCACCATCGTCTCTGACCTTCCAGCTAAACTTCGGCAGCGCCGAATCTTTCAGTATGGCCCCGTAAAACGCCGACAGACTCCCCACTGCATCTTCATTAAGACCATGGTCCGTATTGGGGATATAGCGAAGGTATTTCGGCCCCGGCAGGTCGTGAAAATAAAACTGGGCCGAATCCGACAAAAAGAACTGGTCGCCGCTCGAATTGACCAAAAACTTAGGCATCGTATACCGGCTGCGATAGTCATAAGGGTCAATGAATTGTCTCAGCCTCCGGCCCCTGAGCGTATCGAGCCTGCTGAAAACATTCAGATCCTCGTAATCCTTGATGGCATCGGAGTAAAAGCCGTAGGCGCTGAAATGGTGTTTCATCTGCTCACCCATATTCAGCACGTCGATGACCGCCGGGATAATCGCGATGACCCGCTTATCGACTGCCGCTGTCAGCCAGGTTGTCCAGCCCCGCTTGGAACCTCCGAAAACCACAAACTCATTTATATCAAGCTTTCCGTTACTGACGGAAAAGACATGACTATGAATCGTATCCATTGCGCGGACGGCGCTTTTGGTCATCGGCAGCAGCAGCGGCCACGTATTATCACCGGTGCTCATATACTTATCGAAGGTGTAAGCGATAATCGCATCTTCAGAACGAGGCCTGCCCCCATCGGGGAAAACCAAAGGCTGGTTCGGCACCATTCTCAGCGCTGCAACTACTGTATTGGTAAGAACAGCAACGCCCGCCACCATCGAGTCCGCTTTAGTCGGAGCAGAGCTATTGTTACTGCCGCCCGTTATCGCCAGCAGTGCTTTATTGGAAGTCACCTTGTCCGGTTTGACTATCGTCAGCCAATGCTTCCAGAGGGTCCTGTCCACCTCATCCTTGCTGCGCCAGGATTGCGATGTCATATCCAGAACATAGGCCGTGTAACCTACACCTGCGATGGTATTCACGACACTGTAGCTGTAGTTTTCATCCGGCGCCTTAATATAATCGTCCAATGGCGTCCCGACAGCAAACTGCGCCGCGACAAGAACCAGCACAAAAGTTACAAATTTGTATCTTACTTTCATAATCTACCCTTTCTTTTTGTTCGGCCCGTAGCCGTCCACTATTGCATTTATATTTTAGGCGGGAAAATGCCCCGCAAATATTTAGCCCTCGGGTGGCACCCTCAAACCCCCGGCCCGAGCTCGCCAAAGGCTTGTTTGGGGGGTGGATCTTCCCAACTGCGCTACACCTTCGGCGGAAAGATGCCCCGCAAATATCCTGCGATCGGGTGGCACCCTCAAACCCTGGCCCGAGCTCGTCGAAGGCTTGTTTGGGGGTGGAACTTCCCAACTGCGCTATACTTCAGGCGGAAAGATGCCCCACAAATATTCAGCCCTCGGGTGGCACCCTCAAACCCTGGCCTGAACTCGCCAAAGGCTTGTTTGGGGGTGGATCTTCCCAACTGCGCTACACCTTCGGCG
>CAZLIO010000470.1:2045-3744 GCA_964559025.1 uncultured Pirellulales bacterium
GGAAAGATGCCCCGCAAATATCCTGCGATCGGGTGGCACCCTCAAACCCTGGCCCAAGCTCGCCAAAGGCTTGTTTGGGGGTGGATCTTCCCAACTGCGCTACACCTTCGGCGGAAAGATGCCCCGCAAATATCCTGCGATCGGGTGGCACCCTCAAACCCTGGCCCAAGCTCGCCAAAGGCTTGTTTGGGGGTGGATCTTCCCAACTGCGCTACACCTTCGGCGGAAAAATGCCCCGCAAATATTCAGCGTCATATCGGCAGCTTTCCTCAACACCCAACGGCATCTTCGTCCCTTCCATCACAATCCATCCTCGATAACCGATGTCATCTATCGCCTCGCGGACTCGTTCAAAATCTATCGAGCCTTTGCCGTACAAATCGTCATAATCCTTGGCGTGAAACTCGCAGATGTGTTTGCCGAGCCGGCGTATCTCCTTGTAGATGTCATAGCCCGCCTTATGCGAGTTTGCCACATCGTAGTACACCTTCACGGCAGACGAGCCAACGCGCTCGATAATTTTCAAATGCTCCTCGGCACTGAGCCAGGATTCGATACCGAGAAACACGCCGGCCTTTTCCGCCTTCGCAGCCACTCGCTTGAGCCGTTCGACAACAACGTCAGTACCCTTATTGTCGTCTCGCAAATCGCCGTTGCCGAAAAAGGCCAAGAGAACAATATTGACACCAAATATCTTGCAGACGTCAATACCCTCGGCCACCCATCGCTCGGCCCGCGGGTCGCTCTTGTAAGGGATGTTATTGAGAACACCCATTGCCAGGGATGCAATCTCCATATCCTGTCTGAGCGCCTCGTCGAGAAAACGCCTCTGCAAATCGGCATCGAACAACGGCAGCGTATCTTCTCCCCTTCCAAAATCCACCTGCACCCCGTCAAGTCCTATCCGCTTGGCTATCTCAAGCGAAGCCGGGTCCGCAGTCTTCCCTATTGTCCAATCGCAAACCGCGAGCTTAAAACCACGAGGTGTTTCTTTCTCCGCTTCATCAAATGGTCTGCACGAAGAAACCATAGTCAAGCCCGCCAGCGCCCGCGCGCCATTGACCAAAATCCGCCGTCGGGTTATACCTGAGTGTTTCATTTGCATATCTCCACAAACATATGAAAGAAAACCATCCCGATATTTTTGCGCTCAATTCTCTACGCCTTCGCGCCTTTAAGGTTGGCGTCAAGTTTCTCCTGGCTCTTGAGAAGCCGCTTCCAGGTTACCTTGCGGCCGGTGTACGCCGCGGTCCGGCCAAGAATCGTTATAAGATTACTCCGAACACTTGGCTCAACCGTCGGATTGTCAAACTTACCATCGATAATACTCTGGTGGAATGTTTTAATATTGGCAACCGCACCATCCTTATATATACCGGGGCTTTTTCCGCCGCGGTAGAAGTTTTCACCACGAATAATCACCTGTCCGCCGTATTCCGTCTCGAGCACGCCCTTGGAGCCGAACATACGATTCCTTATCCCCTCGGGCTGGGTGCCGTGACCTTCTATCTGCCTTGAGCTGAACGTAATACCAATCTTGTTCGGATACTCGAAGAGAAGCGTGAAGTGGTCGTTGCAGGTCCCGACGGGCCGCACCGTCCGCCCGCCCGTCCCAACCGCATAAACAGGCTCGGCGTCCATAATCCAGCTCATCACGTCGAGTGTGTGAATATTCTGCTCGGTAATAATGTCACCGGAC
>CAZLIO010000471.1:0-2276 GCA_964559025.1 uncultured Pirellulales bacterium
TAAACGGCCTGGGTGTTCCTGGAGGGGTATGTGTCCGGCAGTGCCCGTAGGTAAACTGTCTGTGCCAGGGGCGTAGCCAAAGCGCTGTCTATCAATTTTTTAAGAAATTTACGGCCTTTCGGTAGCCGGTGATAGCGATGCCGCCGTCCGGATGGACTTCGGCAATTGCATAAGAATTGTTTTCTGGACCTGAGCCTTCAACGAGTGCCTTCAATGTATAGTAGTGAATTCCCGCAATGTTGCTGTAGCTCCCTGAATGATGATGACCCTGAAAGACGGCGAGCACTTTGCCGGAGGCTTGCAGAATTTGTCGGACATCGGCTGCGTTGTTCACATAAACTGAACCGGTCCCATCGAGGAGTTGATGAATAAAAACGATTACTGGGCCGGGTGCCGCAGCGAGGTTCTCTCTGAGCCAGTCAAGCTCTTCGGAAGGAATATTGGCGTCGGTCCAGTCAAAATTGCCGTGCTCGTAGTTAGTACCATCGGTCCTGTAATTGGCATCGAGCACAACACAGCGCAGAGAGTTAAAGTCGAATGAGTAATAGCTGCGGCCGGATTTTATGTTCGTGTTCTCCACGCGTCTCAGAAACTGTATTTTCGAAATGCTGTCCATGTCGTGATTACCGAGGACGTGATAAGTCGGCCCATCAAATCCCTGGAACACTTTCTCAATAGCCTGTAGATACGAGAGAGTTTTTTGTTCAACCGGCGGTCTGTTCTCGTCCTTGACATCACCGAGTTCGATGAGGAAGTCAATCCTTTCGGCGTTCATCAGTGCGACGCACTCGGTCAGCTTGTCCAGAGACTCGCGGTAGAAGCGCGTACCTAAGGTATCGGCATCAGCATAATGGCAATCTGTTACAATGCCGAAACGTACCGTACTTAGCTTGGCACTCGAGGTGCTATTGAGAGCGCAGGAAAGGGGCAAGACAGTTAGTCCAGCCAGGGAGGCTGCGGTCGATCTCAAAAATACCCGGCGAGTGATTACCCAATTTTGACTGCCCGCCGTGTCGCGGACATTCGCCTCGTTGCGTCGCAACGGACGTCGCGACAGGCCCGGCTTGGCCCTATAAGAGTTATACCTGGAAGTTTCTTTGCCCATCGTATTGTCCGCAGGGAAATTATTTTAGCAAAAGCCACCAATCCTTTTTCAGTATATTATTGCTCACTCCACGAGAATTCAACATTTTCTTTTTCTAAAACCACCCATCCCAATCCGATTGATATTGAACTTTGTTTTTTTCAAGGGTTTTTATATATAGTGTGGCCGACCTGATTTGGTAAAATACCTGGAACCCAGCACCAATCCTGATAAGTTTGCAGCGGGATTGGTGATGGATATGGTCAGCAGGATTGGTGCTGGGAAGGAGCTAAAATATGAGAACCAAGAACGTAATCGCAATAGCAATTATTGTACTACCAATCATTGGTTCTCTGACAAAGAATGGGACTACTTATGGAGCAGGCAGCCTTGATAAATCGATAAAGATGTCTGTCGAGGTCCTTCGTGACAAGATTCGGGGTGGGCTTCTCGGCCAGTTGCTGGGTAATCTCAACGGCCTTAAACACGAGATGCAATATATCAACGAGCCTGGCAATGTCGAAGAATATACTCCCGCCCTTCCGGAAGGGGCCCGGACGGATGACGACACAGACTTGGAGTGGGTTTATATTGTGGCGATGCAGCGCCATAATTCGATTGTGCTGCCGCCTCATCTCATTGTAAAATTATGGAGAGAACGCATTAACAAACGTATATGGTGCTCTAATCAGTATGCGCGTCAACTTATGGACATTGGTTTCGAGCCGCCGCTGACAGGCAGCATTGTGTTTAATCCCTGGGCCGACTTTAATATCTCAGGGCAATTCATTTGCGAGTCGTTTGGCCTGCTTGCTCCGGGGATGCCCAAAACTGCGGCAAGAATCGGCTTGAATTACACCCGTGTTACTATCGATGCCGAGCCCGCCCAGACAACACAGTTGTTCACGAGCATGATAGCTACAGCTTTTGTAACAGATGAGATAGACAATATTCTTGAGGCCGGCCTTAAGGCCGTTGATGAAAACTGCGCTATTCGACAAATCGTCACCGATGTTCGGCAGTGGCATCACCTATATCCAGGTGATTGGCGTACTACCCGCCGGCTCGTCAAAGAAAAGTATAGCCGCCATAACGGTGCGATGCGCGATAGAAACGGATATGAGCTTAATACCGCCTCGACCATTGCAGCCTTGCTTTACGGCGAGGGAGACTTTGTCAAAACCCTTATGAC
>CAZLIO010000471.1:2376-3738 GCA_964559025.1 uncultured Pirellulales bacterium
CAAAACATCGATGGCCAAATCGTTTATCACATACACCTGGAAAAGCCGACAAACATAGTCCCGTTATCCAATCTTGCTGAGCAGACTGCCCGCCTGCAGTTCGAGATGAAATCTGCGATCGAAACAACAATAACAAATGAATCCCGCCCGTCAAAGACGGGACGGGATGAAAACGATGACCGAAAACTTGCTTTTGCTGCTTATTCGGCAATCTGTCTTGATTTGGCCCAGGACCTTAAACAAAACTACCCTGAACAATGGTCTAAAGCTCTGAAAGCACTAAACAACTGCCCTAAGGTAGTTCAGGTTTTGTTCTTTCACAGTCCTTTCCCTGCGGGCGATGAGCTTCGCAGAAAGGCTATCGCCGCCGGACTCGAGAAACCTCAAAGAAAGATTAAGATTTGGTAGATAAGGAGAGTATAAATGAAAACTGTCTCAATTTGTTTAACTGTTATGTGTTGCTGTGTTATTGTTGCCTCCACAGGTTGCTCGTCATCTAATTTACAAGACAAAGAGCCATCTTCCCTGGAAGGACGTGGGGATTTTTCCTGGCCTGCAGGAAAGCGTGCCGCCATCAGTCTGACTTTTGACGATGCCCGGTTTAGCCAGATTGACAATGGCTTGCCGCTCCTGGATGAATACGGGACCAAAGCCACTTTTTATGTTTTGATTCGCCCTTTGGAAGAACGGCTGAGTGACTGGAAAAAAGCAGCAGCCAACGGCCATGAAATCGGAAATCATACAATGACTCATCCCTGCTCAGGCAACTTCCCGTTCGCTCGTGAAAGGGCATTGGAAAATTACACTCTCGATAAGATGCGGAATGAATTAGAGGAGTCAAACAATATTATCGAGCGTTTGCTCGGCGTTAGGCCCGTTTCGTTTGCCTATCCCTGTGGACAGAAATATGTCGGGCGGGGACGAAATCTCAAAAGCTATGTACCGCTGATAGCGGAGGAATTTTTATCTGGACGCGGCTGGATGGATGAGTGGTCGAATGACCCGGCCTTTTGCGATATGGCACAACTGATGGGCGTGGAGCTGGACGGAAAGGATTTCGAGCAGGTAAAACAGTTGTTCGACAGAACACTGGCAAACGGTGGATGGCTGGTTTTTTGCGGCCATGATATCGGCGAAGGAGGACGCCAGACCACCCTCTCGTCAACTCTCAAGGCCATTTGCGAATATGCTCAGGACCCGGCCAATGGTTTGTGGCTCGATACCGTAGAGGAGGTTGCCAGCTACATTCTTAAGCAACGCACCGGCACGGGAGATTGATTACCATGGCAAAAAACAATTGTAATACACGCACTACGAAGCTCTCAGCAGAGAGTGCCTAAAGTGACACGTAAGTGTCATCCT
>CAZLIO010000472.1:0-3721 GCA_964559025.1 uncultured Pirellulales bacterium
CAGAATTGCCGATTCTATGTCACCATCTGAGCGAAGTGTTACACATACCACAGGCCCAAAAACACTTGTAGAATTACTCGAAAAATCTCCGCCGTCGGTGGTGATACTCGGCGTAGAAATGAGACGCCTCGAAGACCCCATCTTCGAATCAATCGTCAAGCCCGACTGGGAAAGAAAAGTCTATGAAAACGGCATTGTAGTTTACTTTAGACCGTAATCTCGTAAAATGAACATCGAGAAAGATTATGAAGAAGGCATATAGAAAAATCCCGGCACAGTCCATTCGCAAGAGGACCTTTATGTCCATCAAACTGGTAATCTTGCTGCACTTATGTCTTGCTTGTCTGGTTCACGCTGAACCGCTGACTTTGCCGCTCGAGCAACGTCCGGACTGGCTGCAGCGGGACGGGATTGTAATGGCGGGGAGCTGGGAGCCGTTGCTGTTCCGCGTTCGCCGTGACGGTAGTGAAGGCTACATACCGACAACCGAGCAACGTGCCGCCTACTTGCGCGAACACAGTCCCGAAATGATTGCCAAACTCAAGGCCCTGGGCGTAAATTTCGTTATGATGCACTGCTATAAAGGTGCAGGTCTGGAAGCGGAACGCGAAAGCATGGCCGATGCGGTCAAGTTCGCTAAACTTTGTCACGACTCCGGTCTGAACGTGGGCGTTTATAACTACAGCGGGGCCTTTATTTGGGAGCTTTTGTTTAAAGAGGTTCCAATGGCCAAAGACTGGGTCATAATCGATAAAAATGGCAGGCCTCTAACGTATGGTACGGCAACGTATCGCTACCGCTGGAACCGGAACCACGCCGATGCCCGGGTGTTCTATCGGCAGCTTGTTCGATTTGCCGTCAACGACATTGGAGCAGAGCTGCTTCACTTCGATAACTATGGGTACGGTCCCGGCCAAGACGCCAATTCCGTACAAAGGTTTCGCAACTATCTCGGTGATACGTTCACTCCTGAGCGGCTAAAGAAAATGGGTATCGATGACCTGAATGCCGTACAGCCTCCTATGACCGGCCCGCCGGAGAATATGCTGCGTCGGGCGTGGCTGGATTTCTCCTGCCGGTCGCTTACCAACTCCTATCACGACATGAGCCGGTATGCTCGCGAGCTTCGCAAGGACATCCTCATCGAGTGTAATCCCGGAGGTCCGGGAAACTGGATTCGACCACCTGTGGACCATGGAAACCTTCTTCAGGGCGGCGAGGCGTTCTGGGACGAGGGCAGACAGCCCGGCTACCGGAACGGACAGCTACAGACCCGTATCCGCACTTTCAAAGTCGCCCGCCGTATGAATAATATTGCTTTTGTCTACACCACTACCGGCCTTGAAATGGCCGAGTCCATAGCGTTCAACCGCGATTGCCTTGGATGCATCTGCTGGTTTGAATACGGCAGGTTAGTAGCCAGGCCGGGCTCGAATGAACTCGTTTCCAAAACTCTTGAACCTTTTATTCGCTTCTTTAATACGCGTCGTGACCTGCTTCGGAAAGCCAGGATTGTTGCCGACGTAGCCGTTTTACGCAGCTTTCCATCACAGGTATTCGCTAATTCGAATTACGCTAAGCTCACTTACCAAGTCGAACAGGCTCTCATTGAAAACCGCACTTGTTTCCAGATAATTTATGACCACCACCTCAACGATTTAAAACGCTATCGTGCGCTCGTTCTTGCAGGCTGTATAGCCCTTTCCAACGAGCAGATTGAACAAATCAGGCAATACATCAAATCCGGCGGCAGGGTCTGCGTCATCGGTCCGGTCGCAACCCACGACGAGTGGATGCTTCCGCGGGGAAAACTGCCACTTGATGACCTGCCGTTCAACAGCGTGGTGCGCATCGGCCAAAATGATGACATCCCTGGTGCAGTCAGCCGGGCCTGCGCAAATAAACTTTCCTTGTCGCTTCAGGCCAAGCCGGGACTATGTTCGGAACTGACCGAACAGCCCGGCAGACGCCTTGTTCATCTGGTCAACTATCGGGCAGATGACCCTATCAAAAACATCACAATAAGTCTGCGCCTGCCGGCCGAACGTCATGTCAAGTCCGTAACACTGGCCGGTCCCGAGCGGGAACACGACATTAAACTGACCTTTAGGGAGCAAGCCGGCGTTGTTACATTCACTGTGCCGCAGGTAAGCATATACGAAATCGCCGTGGTCACTATGAAATAATTTTACTGGTTCAGGATTATACTGCCACCAAGTAAGCTGTTACGCTGCTACATATCAGCATCATCAATAATCGCTTCTGCGATGTCATTGATTACCCCGCGTGTGCGGCCGTTGGTGTTGTTTGCGAGAATTGAAAAAATGTAATCGCCCTGTTCGGTTGTGCAAATACCGGAAAATGTCTTGACTTTATTTATATATCCGGTTTTGCCTATGATTTTGCCTTTGTATTTTTCTTCTTTGAAATATCTGGCAATTGTCCCATCTCCCCCCCCTACCGCAAGCGAATCCTTATACAGCTCCCAGTTCCTGCTATTATAGATATCCAATAACACTTTTGTTATGGCGTATGCACTAAGCTCATTTTGTCTGCTCAGGCCGCTGGCGTCGTCGATATAAAACTGGCTTTTATCGATGCCAAGTCCCAACAGAAATTCAGAAACCAATTCCCTGCCTCTGTCCCAGCTGCCGTATTTTCCATTCGGATTATTATGAGCGGCGATGGTTTTAAGCAGCGCTTCGGCTGCCAATCCGAGACTGTTCTTGTTAGAACGTGCCAGACAATCAGCTAAGGGAGTTACGTATTGGGTGAGCAGCTTGAAATCGCCGGGGTCGTCGAGCGTTTTTTCTACGAGGTGGCCTCTTGTTCTTATTCCTGCTTTAGCGAGATTCTCGTACAGAAGAAATCCAAAAAATGCAGCAGGTCTTTCAATCGCAACGTCAAAAGGCCCGACCCTGTCTTTACATCTGCCGTAAATGACAATCATATTAGGCTCTTTATTACGATAGGTCCCTACGGCACTGGTGCCCTTTGATATTGGTTTGACCTGATTGTCGAATTTTATAAAAGCGGTTTGCGGCTCAATAAATACTTCCACTTTGCCGCCATTATTCTTTGTGCTTATTACTATACAATTGTCATTGAAATTCAAGCCGCTCACTTCGCAGGCGTACCACTTGTTCAGCTCTTTTTTAGACCAGCTCGGGTGGACCCGCTGGTCATCGAATACGCTGCTATCGACAACAATATCCTTTATGGTAGTGATACCTTTACGTTTCAACTCTCCTGCTATGTCTTTGAATATCCAGCCTTTCTCTCGGCCATACTTAGCGTCTGTTCTTTCGTCACCCAACAACGGGTCGCCGCTTCCTATTACTACGAGGGTATCATCACAAAGGCCGACATTCGTTTTATATTCGTAATCAGGGCCCAGGTATTTCAGAGCCGCTGCGGTGGTAATTATTTTCATATTTGAAGCCGGTATCATCAGCTCTCCTGCGTCATGGTTATATACCGCCTCGCCGGAATCGGCCTTTACGATATGAATGGAAAATCGAACCTTCTGCTGCAAAGAACGGCCGATAATACCATCGACTCGCTTCGCCAAATCCGCTTTCGCAAAACTGCCGAGGCAAAGAGCAAATACAGCCGCGACCAATAATTTTTTCGTGCGCACTTTCATAAGGTGGCTTATTATTCCACAACAGAAGCGGCATATCAATAATTTTCTTCCACTGACTCAACAGGGGTGTGGCCG
>CAZLIO010000473.1:0-3711 GCA_964559025.1 uncultured Pirellulales bacterium
CCATATTCTTATACAATTTGGCAACAGCTTGCCGCCCGGTCTTCAAGGTAGTGCCGGACGTATTTTCTGAACAAAAGAGACTTGCTGTTAAAGAAAGCAGGTACTTGAGAGTGTTCCGTCAATTTGATATTACTCAAGTTTGTCAGCCTGTATTCGATCGGATGGGTTTTTTGGATTTTTCGGTAGACATGATAAAACACCAGGAGCAATACAGCAGGGTCATCAATGCTGAGTATTATCTCAAAAGCATTGTAGATAATAGCCTAACACCCGGTTTTAATGTTTTTGGAACACCGAGAGCCGAAAATGCTCTGCGATATATTTATAGGGGTTTGCCAAGTCCTACACATCAAGACATTAATAATGCATATCATGCGGATATGCTAACCATATACGGTGAATATCATATTCTATTTGGAAAATATCCGGCATTATTGATATTTTTTATATGTTCGTATGTATTTAAAAGGATTTATTTGGCACTCAAAAGTAAAAATATTTTTCTTTTTTTCCTATACAGAACAATAGTGTTGCTTATTTTCTATGAATGGCTGAACAGTTTTGGAACAGATTGGTTTGTTTTTGACTTGATATGTATATTTATGACAGTGTTTTTGTTTAAAAACTTTTACAAGATGAGAACAGAAAGTTAATCTGTTTGGATATTTATAATTTGCCGGCAGCCAAGAATAACGCATTTATGTTTAAGCAGGCATCTTGCAATGAAAGTGACAAAATGAGTAGCCAAGATTCTGAAGCCGAGGCCAAGCATTTGAAAATTATTTTTTGGCTGATAATTCTGCTTACCGGCGGCACTTTTCTGGCTGACGTTCTTGTGCAGCATTGGCAAATTATGTAGTTGCATAAGGATGTGAAGGCAGCAATTAGTGATGTCATATATAATCTCGACCAGATGTGTTTATTTGTTCTAAGAAAGAGCAGCTATCAGGAGGCAAGGACAGCCGATGAATGTTTTAATTAATTGCCTTTCTGCTGTTAGCGGAGGAGCTGTTTCATATCTTAGTAATCTGATACCAAAACTGGCCAAATTATTTGAAGGCTCTGAACGAAGCCATAGGTTAGAGATTTTAGCACATATGGAACAAAAGCAATTATTCCCGTCAATACTTGAATCGCAATGTATTTTGCTTACAAGCTCACGCCCCATGGGTTATCGCCGTTTTTGGTGGGAATATTGTAATATCGGCCGCATCGTTCGTCGGCAAAATATAGATGTTCTGTTTAATCCTTGTCAGGTGAGTCCTCGAGCATCAGGAGTTAAACAGGTTATGATGCTTCATAATATGGAGCCTTTCTTTTCCTATCGCTATAAGTATAGTGTAAGGCCTTGGTTGCGAAATCAGCTTTTAGCCCTACAGTCTCAACGTTCATTGCAGGCTGCCGACCGCGTTATTGCCGTTTCGGATTATGTAAAACAGATACTTCTTGACCGTTTGAATGTATCGCCAAATCGTATTCAACAAATTTACCATGGACGCGATGTAAATTTTAGTCCTGATGGTAATGAACAAGATGACAATGAATTACTGAAAAGGCTGGGTATAAGAGGAAACTTTGTGCTGACATGTGGTTCACTTTGGCCCTATCGCCGCTGTGAAGATGTTATCAAGGCATTTGACCGATGTCAGAAAAGTATTAGCGGAGATTTCAGTTTGGTTATCGCCGGCTCTCTAATGGATGCTCGATATGGGAAAGTCGTTAAAAGCGCGATAGCAGAGTCACCAAATGCAGGTCGAATACACGCAGTTGGTAATGTGCCATACGAGACAATGCAGACTTTGTACAGGCGTTGCAGCCTTTGTGTTATCGCGACGGAAGTCGAGGCTTGTCCAATTATTGCAATTGAGGCAATGTCTTCCGGATGTGTGATTGTTTCTTCGGATCAGCCGCCTCTTCCAGAGATATTCCGAGGCGGTTCGATGAAATTTCGTCATAGGAACGTTGAGGACTTAGCATTTAAGATGCAACGTCTGATGAGCGATGAACAGCTACGAGCAGATTTGAAAAGACAAGCCCTCAATAGAGCACAGGATTTTTCCTGGGACAGATGTGCGGAACAGACTTATTTGGCATTAATCAAATGGGAAGAAAAGTAAAGGCTAAAAAATAAATAGGCTTGTTATTGCGATCCGGCGCATTTAATTGATGGGATTCGTAAAAATTCCAAATGACAAGACCCGATGCACTTGGTTTCCCTTAATGTAGTAACAAGAACAGCAATCAACCAATCGGTGTTTACGAAAGTCTATCATGCGCTACAGAAGAGTACAAATCAGATGGGAAATTACCACCCCTTTTTCAGCAATACCACAGGAATCGTTTTTGCCAAAATGTACAGGTTTAACAGGAAAGATCTTCTTTGAATATACAAATAATCATATTTTACTTTATGGTTGGGGTGTAAGTCATAAGAATTTCTTATCTGGGCAAGACCGGTGAGGCCTGGTTTTACCGCCAGCCGTATTTCCCTTAGTGCCTTGTGGCGTTTCACAAAGTGGAGCCGTTCAGGTCTTGGTCCCACAAGACTCATATCGCCGCGTATAACATTTAACAGCTGGGGAATCTCGTCAATACGTGTGCGTCTTAGAAAACGGCCGATTCTTGTAACTCTTGGGTCATTTTCCCCTGCTAAAACAGGACCTGTTTGCTTTTCGGCATCATTGATCATTGTCTTGAATTTGTACAAAGTGAAGGTTTTGCCGTCCTTGCTAACTCTGCTCTGTTTGTACAAAACAGGCCCGGATGAAGTAAGTCTTGTAAGCAGCACGACCAATAGCATCGATGGACTTAGAAGGATAAGCATAAAGGCGCTGCCTAATACATCCAAAGCCCTTATCAAGAATTCTTCGCTGTCAGATTTTCTTCCAATGAATGTTCTGAGGAACTGCAGGGAATTTTCCTCCATCATGCTTCTTGAAAGCAGCTTAGCATAGATCGAGGGGTCAAATACCACGTTTACTTTTAGCCTGAGCAGGAGGTAAATAAGGAGATTTAAATGTTTATCATCGTGAATATGCTCGCATATCACAATTTCATCGGCATTTTCACATTGCAGAAGCTCTTCAATTGTGTCTATATGCTTTTCTTCAACCAAAGGACTCTCACTAATGGCTTCTGTGGATTTTTGTTTTCCAATAACAACTACTTTCTTTTTAATTCCTCCGGTAAATCTTAAAAGCAGGCTGTTAAATATAAAGATGAATAATAATCCAATAGGAAAAGAAATAACGAAGACGCTGGAAGGGAAATCCGACCATTTGATTCTAAAAACATAGACAAGAGCTATGCCGAAAAGGGCACCTAAAAGCAAGCCATTGAAAATCCTCTTGAACAAGTGCCAGTAAGAGCAAAACCTTTTTTTGAAAACGCGTGTAAGAACAAGGGCCAACATATATATAAATGTAAGGAAGGGGAAATTATCCTTGTATGGCAGAAAATTTATTTCCGGTATATTCAACCCATATCTGACAGGAAAGGACAAAAGAAAAGCGGCATTGAGGAGAAAGGTGTCAACAAGAAACAGGAAAATCTGAAGAATCATCTTTTATGCGTTATCCGTAACAATATATTATTTAAAATCCGTTTTCGAAGGATGACCGGAGTTACAAACAATGCAATTTTATACTGCTGGATTATAAGCCACAATATTAAAAAAGTAAATTGGCTGTATTTATCCATTATCTAAGCCAT
>CAZLIO010000474.1:0-3703 GCA_964559025.1 uncultured Pirellulales bacterium
CACCCATTAAATTATATGCCCAAACGCACGCTTCTCCGCAAGGAGTCCTTAGGACTAACAGGCGTGTTACAGGATACTAATCAGCCTCCGGAGTTTCGGAATACCTGCAGCTCCATACAGCGTGACATTAAGCTTATAAATAAAAAAGTCGCGCCTGTTATGGCGCGACTTTTCTGCTAATAGTCAACAAGTGTCAAAGTGCAAGTTTTCGCCTTACCTGGTGCTCGGCAAAGCAAATTGGCAAGGGCAAAACTGTTATCCTCTTCGCTTTCTATCTTCGCCCGGGACCGCGGCGATTTCGTCCGGTGGAGCCACAACCTCGCCTTTTTCGAAATCTTCGGCGGTCGGCTTGAGAGTGAGATTGTACCACTTCGAATCCTTGTTCTCGGTAAGGTCCGCCCACTCGACCATTTGGCCGGTGTAAGTGGCGATACGGCCCATAACCGCAGTAAGAGTGGATTCGGCAACGTTGCGGGCCTCGTTGAGCGGCTCGCCGTCAAGGATGCTGTTGAGCAGGTCAACGTGTTCCTGGCAATACGGCCCCTTGTGCTCGGGGAAGTCCGGCGCGTCGATGTTCTTGCTCGACTTCATCCTCCTGCCGTTTCCCTCGGTTGAACCTTCGCTGCCTATAAAGTGCTCATTGACACTATTATAGCAGCCGTCAATCTGCCGGCACATACTATGGATGTGAAGGTCGTCCGCGTAGTCATACTGGACGCTGTGGAAGTCAAACTGGTTGCCGGTCTTGCGGCGGGCGCGTCCGCCGAATCCGAGGGCCCTGATAGGCGGATGCCCAATGTACCAGTTGGCAACATCGAGGTTGTGGACGTGCTGCTCGACGATATGGTCGCCCGACATCTCGGTGAAGCTGACCCAGTTGCGTACCATGTAGTCTGCATCGCTCTCGCCCGGTTCCTTGGTTTTATACCACAGGGCGCCACCACACCACCAGACACAGCCGCCTCTGATATCGCCGATGGCGCCGTGCTCAACGGCATAAGCGGTTCTGCGATAGTTTCTCTGATGGCGGCGCTGCGTGCCGGCAACAACTCCCAGTCCTTTGCTCTTTGCCAGCTCGCCGGCTTCGATAACCCTGCGGCCACCCGGCGGGTCAACACATACGGGCTTTTCCATAAAGACATTTTTGCCCGCTTTGATTGCCGCCTCAAAATGCACCGGGCGGAAATTCGGCGAGGTCGCAATCACGACAATGTCGACATTTCTATCGAGGAGCTTCTTGTAGGCATCGGCGCCGGAGAAACAACGTGACTCAGGGACATTATATTTTGTCCCGGCTTTCACCGCCCTTTCCTCGAACCAGTCGGCCGTTGCTACGACTTCCAGCTCCAGATTTTCGATATGTTCGCCTGCATCCATGCAGTTTCCCAGCGCCCCATTGCCCCGGCCGCCGCAGCCAATCAAACCCACGCGCATCTTCCTGTTAGCGCGCGCAGCAAAGACGACACTCTTGCCGGCCAGGACCGCCGCCATGCCTGCCGCCGATGTCTTGACAAAATCCCTTCGCGAAATGTTACTGATTTTTTCGTTTAATTTCTTCTTCATAAATAATCCCTTTCGATTAAATTTGTTGTTAATGAAGTTATGTGCCTCCAAAATTCTTTTAAAAAATCAGCCGGACTAAAAATCGTCGCAGGCCCGATAAGCTTCAATGACCGCCATCTCGCCTTCTTTGCCCGGCTTGCTTCTGCCGTGCTCCATACATAATACGCCCTTGTAACCTTTCTTATGGAGATGCTTGAAGATGTTCTTGTAATTGATCTCTCCGGTTGTTGGCTCCTTGCGTCCCGGATTATCACCCAGATGAAAACTGGCGATTTCGTCCCAGGCCATATCGATATTCGGGATAAGGTTACCTTCGGTGATTTGCTGATGATAAATGTCATCGACAATTTTGCAGGAAGGGCTGCCAACCGCCCGGCAAATCTGGTATGCCTGTGGAATCTTTGTCAGGAACAGTCCCGGATGATTCGTCCAAGCATTCAAAGGTTCAAGTACGAGCACCAGTCCAGACGGCTCGCATACTTTGGCGCAATGCTTAAGGTTCTCGATTACGTTAGCTGTCTGATAATCCCACTCAAGGCCCTCATCGAAATGACCGGGCACGACCAGCGCCCATTTGGCGTTGACGCGCTTAGCCAATTCAACCCCGTCCTTCATCTTGTTTATCAGCATCTCGCGTATCGCCTTATCGCGAGTAACAAATGACTTTACACTGAAATCGGCATACAGTACAAACGGCCCTATGGTCATACCCAATCGTTCCGTTTCTTTTGCAATCTTATCCTGCAAATCTCTCGGTTTTCCTATCAGGCCATTATCGAACATAGCGGAAAAACCCTGGTCGGCCATAAACTTAAGCTGGTCGATTTCGTCCCTGCCCGCGTGTTGGCGAAACATGCCAAAGGTGGGTGCATATTTGAGTTTGAACTTTTTTGAAGTCCCTGCCGCCCGCGTCGTAGAGGTTGCCGTCGAAACCGCTACTGCTGCTGCGGCAGCGGAAGCCATAAAATTACGCCGAGAAATCTTTTCGCGATTATTCATTTCAATACTCCTAAAATTGACGTTCATTATTTTGCTGGATTCTCCGCCACCATGGATATGTAACCATCTTTCACAAAAACACCTCCAACCAAATGGAAAGGTATTAATCTTTACAAGCACTTTCAACTGCTTTTCCATTATAACTTGCAGCAATTAATATGCAACCTAAACCTTCCGCGAAAATATTATTACTTCTTCAAATCGCTGAATTTTTCGACAATACCGGCAATCCTTAGACTAACCCCTTGAGATGCTTGAGACTTCGCTGTGCCTGGTCGGGCGTACCACACTCGACGGAAAATACGATGTCACGAGGGGTCTTCTTACTGACAATTTCGATGACCCTGGCCCAGTCGATGACGCCATCGCCACAGGCGCAGCCCACCGGCGTGCCGGTAACCTTGCCCCGCTCAGCTTCGGCGTGCTCTACGGAAATGTCTTTTGCGTGCAAATGTACCAGCCGTTCAGCAACCCGTTCCAGCCATTCGTACACATCCTGTCCAGCCAGGTAGGCATTGCCGGTATCCAGGTTGATTCCGATGGCCGGCGATTTGACCAGATTGTAGATACGGTCCAAACCATCGGGCGTTTTGGAATATTGGGCGTGGGGTTCCAGCCCGATGATAACGCCGCGACGCTCGGCGACAAAGGCCGCTTCCTGAAGCGTGTACTTAATCAACACGTGGTCCTCTTCTTCGGTCGTCCACTTGGCCTTGACGCCTTCGTCAGTATTGACTACCGGCACTCCTATCTCGGCCGCAACACGAATCGCCATCTTGATATACTCTCCGTGAACCTCCGGCCTGCCCAAAGGCCCGTGTGCCTGAAGAGCGGAAATTTTCAATCCCGCTTTGTCGCAGGCTTCCTTGATTCGGTATGGGTCGTCAAACATCGAAACGGTGTGAAAATACCCGGCCTCGCTCATCAGCTCCCGTCCAAAGTGAACCATAGGCTCTATGTACTCGAAGCCCATCTGGGCAGCTTTCTCAACAGCCCACTCAAAAGGTTTGTCACTGCTGCGAGAAAACTCAGTGTTTAAACCAATAAAGACATTACCCATTTTTCACAAGCTCCTTAACTTAAATGGTTAATTGGTGAGTGGTTAATTGGTTAATTGACTACTCACCACTCACTACTCACC
>CAZLIO010000475.1:0-3692 GCA_964559025.1 uncultured Pirellulales bacterium
TCAATGGTAGAGCTCTGGTTTTGTAAACCAGTGGTTGTCGGTTCGAATCCGACCGTTGGCTTTTTGTAAGTACTTATAAAACAATGGCTTACAGCAATCTTTTCTTTTGCCCCTTCTTCTTCAAACTCCAGTTTGTCTCCACATAGTGGTGATGCCAACGGCTTTTCCGCAAGAACGGGAACACTGTTAATAATAACCAGTGATCCAGCCCTTTTGGGCCGCATGCTAATCGACACTTGACCCGCACTATACAGGATTTATGAAATGGGCATTTTTATTGAATTGGCAGATAACTGGTTATCGAGTAGTATAATGGTTGTAGTTGTCAACTCACGAAAAGGAGTCCATTTTGGGGGTATCTGTGTAAAGCATAAAGGCTAGTGGATCTGTGTCGACCTTAGCATCACATTTCGGTGTTTTCCTTGCTGGAGTCCCCCAGTAAGGTTGCTCCCGACAGTACCAAGAATCCTTGTCCGAAGAATTTTCTGACAAAGGTTATTTTGATGAATGAGTGTCAGAGTGGTGTTCAATGTGATAGGTGTGGGATACTTGGCCGTTGATCCGCTCAGCGTTTTCAGTTTCCTGTAGGTATGTGCGCACGTACTCCACGATTACCTCCGATGAACAGACAGTCACACGTAAGTGACCTGAGTTTAGCAGGATCTCGCCGCTTAGGTAGCCATATTCTTGGGCCTGACTAGCTTTCTTGTAGTTCCGGTGACTCGGTTGAGGGACGAGTTGATAGGTGATACCGTCAAGTTCTTGTTTTGCGAAGAAATGGTCGTGGCCATGGAAGAAGATGGTTACATTGTTTTCAACCATCAGTAGATGAATTGGCTTGTCCCATCCAGGTCGCCGTTGATCAAAGCCCCAGGTGCCGTCGATATTATGGCCTCCCATTTCATAATAAGGGACCCATTCGACACCACCACGTCCCTGTGCATCGCCGCCAATAAGTTGATGGCAGAAAACGAACTTAAAGGTCGCGTTGCTATTCGAAATGGTTTGCCTGAACCAATGGTATTGTTTCTCCCCCAGCGTCCAATCCCAGCCATCTGATTTGCTGCCACCCTTGTGCTGGGTGTACCTATAGGGATCTAATACTACAAAGAGAGCGTCACCCCATTGCCAGGCATAGTAGTTCTGACATAAGCCGACAAAATCTTCCTCGGTTTCCGAGCCGGTGTAGAATCCATTTGGCTGGGGATTAGGAAAGTAGTACTTTCTGAACAATGTTGACCATAGGGCGAGATTGTCGGCCGTACCATCGAGTTCCCATCCGGCCTCACCATCGTGATTGCCCAGGACCAGAAAAAGAGGAGCTGAGTGGCATAGCAGACTGAAAAAGGACCGCTGCAGGAGATAACGTTGTTCGACGGCTTCATAGGTCTCGGGGCGGATTTTGTCCGACATAAAGGTGTCACCCAGATCGATAACGAAATCGGGCATATCATTAAGCTCATTGGCCAGAGTTGTCTCATAGAGTTCGGGAACTGACTGCTCATCCAGATGGGAATCAGCCTGAACAACAAAGGTAAATGGGGTTCCTACACCACGCTGTGTATGGAAGGTATAATGATTGCTCGACTGAAAGTCATTCGAATCCATGGGGCATTGCCACAAACGATAGACATACTGGGTATTGGGATCGAGAACCTCCAGGAGGACCGTATTTGCGTCGCCCGCGAGCATCGAAAGGGCTTCGGTTTGGTGTGAAAACTCATTGGGATCTGTCCCATACTCGAGAAAGCAGTCCATATCAGTATCGGCCATGATGTGAGCTTCAATCGAAGTATCGGTAGGCCGTCCAAGGATAACCCCTTGGCGTAATGGCTTTAAGTCAGGCAATCCTGCCGAAGGAGGGTCTGCACCTTCTCCTATTATGCTTAAGCACAGGAATATGATAGTGGGGACGATCCATTGTTGCAGAGTCCTTTGAGTTATCATTAAAATCTCCTCGAATATATTAAACAGGTTCTTTGATCATCCTTACCCCCTACCTTTGCGGTGTGGTCACAGTATAGGTGTAAGCAACCTGCCCATTTACCTGTTCGGTCGTCTCGTCCATAGGAAGAAAAGTCCGGATGTAATCGACGAGTACCGAAGATTCGCAAACGCTGACTCTCAGATACCCCCCGCAGGGTAACTTGTCGCCGGATGTAAAACGATCCGCATTGTGGAGGCCATATGTTGGGTCGGCGGGATAGGGTAGTGTCTGGTAGATTACACCGTCGAGTTGCTGTCTTACAAAAATATGGTCGTGTCCTTGAAAGAAAATAGTAACTCTATTTTGAACCATCAACTGGTGTATTGGCATGTCCCACCCTGGACGCTTTGTATCAAATTCCCATACTCCTTGTTTGTTATTGCCACCCCATTCGTAAAGGTCTGCTACTTCGACGCCGCCACGGCCGGTACCGTTGACGTGATGGGCAAAGACGAATTTCCACTTGGCAGAGCTTTGTTCGAGGATCTGTTTGAGCCACTGGTACTGGGCTTCGCCGTGGGTTATCAGCCACTTGTCATTTATCTTGTCGCCTCCACCCAATACATTATCTACGGGAACGGGCGAAGGCCAGTAAGGATCAATGACGACAAACAGTGCATCACCCCACGTCCAGGCGTAATAGTTTCTGAGCAAGCCGATGAATTCTACGGATTCCGGGTTGCCGCTGTAGAAACAGTCGTGTGCTGGCTGAGGATAGTACAGGTTGCGGGCATTTTGAGCCCAAACGGCGACATTGTTCGGTGTGCCGTCCAGTAGATAACCGGCTGCCTGTTCGTGATTGCCGTTGACCAGCAAAAGCGGCGAGGAATTGGCAATCAAGTCCAAGTACGGGCGCTGAAGTGTATAACGTTCCGCGACCAAATTGGCGTTTATGGTGTCGGGCTTGATCTTATCAACACTGAAATCGTCGCCCATTAATATGTAGAAATCGGACAGGTCGGATGCAGCGGTGAGCAGGGTACGAGTATACAGCTCGGGATCGAACGACTTTTTGTAGCGTTCGGGGTGCGAATCGCCCTGGACACCAAAGGTAAATATACTGCCCAGCGCCCTCTGGGTATGGAGGGTATACTCCTGTCCTTCCTTGAACTCGTCCCCACCGGGCCCGCGAAAACGCATTCGATAGTAATACCGCGTATTGGGCTGCAGATACGCGATAACATCTTCAAAAGGCACCCCTGCCTCAATAATAGAAGTAGGCGTCCGGTCAGTATACACGCTCAATTGTTTACCGTACTCAAAGTAAGCCTGAAGCGGATCATTCGAGAGTACATTTATGGTGATACAGCAGTCAGTGGGGCGGCCCAGAACTATCGTTCCATCAAAGATATCTGTCGGCCCGTTATCGGCAAAAAGGGAAGGAGTAGCTCCAGCCACGGCAAATGCCGTCGTTCCAACACTTAGTTTCTTTAGAAAGTCACGGCGATTCATTTTGTCCCCTTTCTGACACATTCAGCGTCGAACAAGATTACCTATTCTTTTGGATGTATCATCAGCCTCAAGGACCACTGATCGGCACGAATCCACTGACCTGCATATCAACCGAAAACAATGTATGGGTACTGGTGATATATAGTGTGCTAGCGCCTAAGCCACCAAAGCAAACATTAGTGACCTGTCCTTCGGCTTGTATCTGTTCGATCAATTCACCAGCAGGGCTGTAAACCAGCACAGAGCTCTCGTT
>CAZLIO010000476.1:0-3688 GCA_964559025.1 uncultured Pirellulales bacterium
CAGAGAATGATAACCGTTCTTCGAAGACGAATAGATCCTGCGAACATCCAAAACCTTATATGGCGTCCGCAGGGCAGCACCCGCTTCGAGATACAAATGCCCTTATCAAGCGCCGAGGCACGCACAAAACGGCAAAATTACGAAAGCTCTTTAGATGATCTGCTGGCCAAAAACGTAAGCCGTTCCAAGATTATGCGGTCACTCGATATGCCGGTAGAAGAGCGAGCCGAGGCTTTCAAGGATTTTGCACAGGCCGACCCTAACAGACTGACAATTCTCGGGACCCTTGCCACAGTTTATGACGAGCGCAAGGACCTGCAAAATCAAAGGGACGAGCTCGACAGTAAAATCAAAACTGCCGAAGACAAGATGTCATCGGCCGGACTTGAGCTCGCGAAGATAAACCAAAACAGAACTAAATGGGCCAAACTAAACGAACAACAATTAGCCGATTCGCTAAGAGCATTCACAGACGCCAATGATAATATAGACCTTCTGAGAGGGTATGTTAAAACCTACACCGAGTGGTCCAAAGTCGTGAATCAGCTGACCGACCCGGACAAAAACACCAAATACAAAGAGGCAATAAGAACCATCGACCAATTAAACCTCACTGAAGACCAGTTAAACATCTGCCTCGAATTTCCCATCAAGTCACCGGACCGCAGAGGGAAAATTGCAAAGCTCAAAACTGATTTCCCGGACCGGGCTGGTGAAATTGACAAAGTCGTGGCGGCATTTGACGAGTACTATCCTTTTAGAGGCAGACTCGACGACCCCAAGGACCTGCAGCGCATGCTCAAAGGCGCCGGAATATTAGAGTGGAGAATACTTCCAACACAGGGACATCCCAGCGTAGATATGGACGAGATGTCCGGCTATGTAGAGAAACTTACGGAAAAAGGCCCCACATACGCCTCAGACGCCCAGTATGTATGGTGTGAGATAGAAAATATAGAGGAATGGAGGGCAGTCGACAACGATAAGCGTCCTTCAATTGTTGCACAATTCGGCGACAAATATTATGTCTTAGCAGGCAACACGACAAATGAAGCCATGCTGCACCGCCCCGGCGAAAGGGATTGGAAACTGGAGAGAGCCAATCCGACAACCGACAGCATGGGCCGAAGAGCTATCGGCTTTGCATTAGATGCAAAAGGCGGAAAGTTATTCGCTAAAATTACGGGGGACAACGTCGGTCGGCCACTCTGTATCCTGCTCGACTCAATTGCAATATCGGCACCAAATATTAGCGAGAGGATACGCGGACAGGGCGTAATAACCGGCAGCTTCACTCAAACCCAAGTGGAGGATATGGTCAACAAACTCAACGCCGGCTCTTTGCCTGCCCGGCTGATAGAGCAGCCCATCTCTGTAAATACGATAGGGCCTTCCATCGGCGCCGACAATCGCGACCAGGGCATCACAGCCGGTTTCATCGGTCTTGCAGCGGTCGTAGCATGTATGGCGATTTACTATTGCCTGGCCGGCTCAATCGCAGACGTGGCACTGCTTCTGAATATGCTTTTTGTCCTGGCAATAATGGCAGGTGTGCGAGCAACTTTTACACTGCCCGGAATCGCGGGCATCATACTAACCATAGGTATGAGTGTCGATGCCAACGTCCTGGTTTTTGAAAGAATCCGCGAGGAACAACTGAAAGGCTCGTCTTTGAGAATCGCCATAACGAACGGCTACCAAAGAGCATTCAGAACAATTTTTGATGCAAACCTGACTACATTCATCACCGCTGCGATTCTTTACTGGCGGGCGTCGGAAGAAGTAAGGGGCTTCGCTATTGTGCTTATGCTCGGCATCGCATCCAGTATGTTCACCGCATTGTTTGTTACGCGTGTAATCTTCGATTTTCTCTTATCCAAGCGAATTATCAAAGACCATTTATTTATGCTGCGTCTCATACACAATCCGAACGTAAACTGGATGCGCTTAAGGCCGATTTTCTTCTGCATCTCAATTGTGCTGATTGCGGCAGGGCTGTTTGTATTCTTTACAAGAGATAATGTGAAGAACAATAAATACGATATCGAGTTCACCGGCGGAACGAGCGTCCAGATAAATCTAAAACAACCGCTGAGCCGGCAGGAGGCCGAAGACAGAATCCGCAAAATCGGAAACGACCCGAAAAATCCTAATCCCGCCCTTGCATCGGCGAACATTTACAGCATCGGAAAATCAGACAAGCAATATGAAATCAACACCACGGAAACCAACAAAATAACGGTTACAATTACCTTCCCACAATCCACCCTGCAAACATCTGAGGAGCTAACCTCGATAATCACAGAGACCCAAGCGAAATTTGGCGGCGAGCTACGAAATCTGCTCGTAACACAGGACACTGCCAAGGCCGCGCAATTCGTAATAACAACGAGCCAGATGAACCAATCGCTGGTCAAAGATGTGCTGACAGCAGCTTTTCCCGAGATTCCTGAGGCCAATATATCAGAACCACGGATTGATGAGGTTGTCAATAACGCAATATTAGCTGCTTTCGCAGATGAGCTTGAAATTCAACAAAATCTTCAACCCAAAATCACCTCCCAGGAGAAAATATCCGAAGAGCTGATAGGCTCTTACCCTGAGCTGGCTGATTTTCTGGGCGGGGTCAAGCTCGAATGTGAAATTGAACGACCTGCCACATTAGAGGACATCAAACAAAGATTAAACGCCCTGCAATTCAAGCCCGACACGCAAGACCTCAATCGTTATCCCTATGAAATTTTTGGCCCAAATCTCACGACGGTAGAGCCGAACCAGCCCGTAGATTCTTTTGTTTACATAAGCGCAGAGCAGGAGGCAGGTTTTCGCGAGCTGACCGAGGATGAAAGGACGCGGTTTGTTGAAAACGAAACGTCCAAAGTCTTGGCTGCTGCCCAACTTGAAGCATCACTGCCGCGCGTAAGGCAATTTGACCCTTCAGTAGGCGCAGAGCAAAAGCAGCGGGCTTTGATTGCCATTGTCCTGTCGTTATTTGCAATCGTCACTTATATATGGATTCGATTCGGAAACGTCCGATACGGAATTGCCGCCATTACAGCACTGGTGCATGATGTGTGCATCACACTCGGCGCTGTCAGCGCCTGCACCTATATCGCGGCGTCACCAATCGGCGAAAAACTTTTAATCGGAGATTTCAAAATCAACCTGGCAATGATAGCCGCTTTCCTGACACTCATTGGGTACTCACTGAACGATACAATTGTCGTCTTCGACCGTATCCGGGAAAACCGCGGCAAGGCCCGCTTGCTGAGCCCGCAGGTAATCACCAACAGCATTAACCAGACTATTTCCAGAACCATTTTGACATCCTTCACGACATTTATAGTTGTGCTGATAATGTACATCTTCGGCGGCTCCGGGCTAAGAGGCTTTACCCTGGCAATCGGCTTCGGCATCATCATTGGCACGTATTCGTCCATCGCAATAGCCGCTCCAATATTGCTGCTCGGCACAAGAACAAAAAACAAAATTCAAAATCCGAAGTACGAAGCACGAAATAAATATAAACGACTAAAATGACACTGAGTGTCACCCTGAGGCGGAGCCGAAGAGCCTGTTCAGGACAGGTTTTGATATTGTTTCCACCGCAAGGTGTCCTGCGGAGGATTTCGATACGCCTGTTAGTCCTAAGGACTCCTTACGGAGAAGCGTATGAGTTCTGCAAAAT
>CAZLIO010000477.1:0-3685 GCA_964559025.1 uncultured Pirellulales bacterium
GGGGAACGCTACTGAAGAGAAGAAGCCGGGCTTTGTGGTAACCGTAGCCGGTTACAGTCCGTATGGAAAGACCAAAAATGACCTGCACAAATTGATAGATCCTTCCGGCGTCGAGAACAAGCAGGATGAATGGGGGTTTGTTACCCGCTTATTGCACCTTGACGAATTTGTTGCTGACGGCAACAGCCCCTTCGAGGTGTATGAGAAGACCGACCCAAACCAATTCAAGCTGGAAATAGAGGAAGTAAGCTGGGAAGTTGAGATGCCTGCGGGGATAGGTATCAGGGATGTTAGATACAAGCCAACACCACCCGGGTCCACGCAGGAGGAAGAAGCAGAGTGGGTTTTGATTGACCCGATGACAAAGGAAGTAATTAGTAAAATCGCTGAGTGGGACGCGAACGGAAGACCAAAGCTTGACAAGGGCTTGCCTGTTCAGACAGTCAATGACCGTTGGTTCGTATTAAACGTTAAATTTGTCTGGGTAGATGCGCCTAAGGCCGTCAAGGCTGTTGCTCCTACGTTTCCGGGGATGCCGGGGATGATGGGGCGGCCAGGTATGGTCAGTCCGGCTGCGCCGAAGAGTCCCCCTTCAGGTGGCAGAAGAAACTTGACAACTGAAATAGAATAATTTTGTGAGCTAAAAAATGAATTTACCGAGTTTCAAAGATATTTTACAGAAGTTAAGCGTTTTTAAGAATAACTTATGGCTGTTGATGACGGTTATTATAGGGCTGATTGCTGTGCTACTTTTTATCCCTACGCTGCTTATAGGCCGTAAACTCACGGATGAGATACAAACAAAAAGCGTTTCGATTGGTAAAAGAGTGCAGAGCGAGATCGAAAATGCTGTTTCCAGTGAGGGATGGAGACAAGAGCAGGAGCGTCAGAAAGAACATGCCAAAGATGCCAACGAGATAGCACTTTTAGCGATGCAAAACACTCAGAGGGAATTATTAAGCTATGATATATTTCTTGACCCTAACATTTCCTCTACGCTGGTTTTTCAGGAATTTGGCCAGCGGTATCGCAAAGCAATAGACGAGCTGATTATCCGAGCAAATGCGGGTGATTGTCCTACAGAAGCCGAGATAGAGAGAGGTCTGGAGGACTCAGCAGTAAATTCCCGCTTGAGGCGGGGACGCTCTTCGATGTATGGACGTTCTGCGATGTCGGGAAGTTCTCCGATGTCGGGACGTTCTGGTATGTCGGGACGTTCTGGGATGCTGGGACGTTCTGGGATGCCTGGACGTTCCGGGATGCCTGGACGTTCCGGGATGATGGGACCTTATTCGATGGGAGGTACAAGAGCATCATCGCGGGGGATTTTGGGTCGGTCGATGATGATGGGCGAACTTGAGCTAATGATAATTGATGAGATTTGCCGAGAGAGGGCGAAGTCTGTATCCGTTTATGTTAATCCGATTGATTTAAGTGGATACGAATTCTGGGCGGATTATAAACTTGCGGTTGACCCGAATAAGGCCGTCCAGGATTGCTGGTATTTCCAGTTGGCTTACTGGGTCTTCGAAGATATTTTCGATACTATAGGTGCTGTGAATTCGGGGTATGACAGCGTTCTGACAGCGCCTGTCAAACAGCTTATGCGGACAAGTTTTACTATGGGCCTGAGGAGGCCCGGGGCAGCGGGCTCTGTGTTTACGGGACGCAGGCGGCGTAAGTCGGGAACAGACAGAGACGATGCTGATAAGCCCGTTTACGTTCTTACTAAAGACGATGCTCTGACAGAATCCTGCACGGGAAGAGTTTCCAATGATGCTAATAATATTGATGTTATACATTTTAATGTTACCTTTGTGCTCAACATAAAATCTATTTTGCCGTTTATAAAGGAGCTTTGCAGTGCCAAGGAGCATAAATTCAGGGGGTTCACCGGCAATGAGCCGGAGCAGACTTTCAAGCATAATCAGATAACGGTTTTAGAGACTAAGTTCAGGTCGGTCGAAGAGGATCCTTACAGTCTTTACGATTATGGCCAAGATGTTGTGGTAGAATTGGATTTAATTTGCGAATATATCTTCAACAGGAAAGGCTATGAGGAAATAAAACCGGAAATTGTTAAGAAAGCGCTAAAGGCAGAAGAACAAACTGCAGTCCGGTAAAACAGTCAGAAAAACATGAAACGGGGTTTGCCCCTTCACTTCGTTCGAGGGCATGGATATGATTAAAATAGGCAGCTTTTTCGAAGAAAATGTAGAGAAGATGGTTTTGGTAATCGTTGGGCTTGTGTGTGTGTGGCTTTTGATTACGCGTGTTATTTTCAGCCCCAACGAGGTTGCATACGGCGATGGGAAATACAGCCCAGGTTCAGTCGATGACCAGGTGTACGAAGAGGCTGTGCTTTTGAGGGATAAGATTAACACCCCTCCCACGGACCCGGAGCCCTATCAGTCGAAACTTTCTGAGTTTGTTGCTCTGCTTGATTCGTCCATAAGTGATATTGACGTTAACCTATGGCCACAGGTACCATATGCGGTTGATGGGGCGATATCAGGAACAGGAGGGGGCCAATATCGTCTTCCTCGTATTGGTGAGGTCAACGATGTGGCGGTCGAGCACATCAGAGCAGTGGCTTATGTGCCTACTGTTGCTGTCACTGCAGAAGCACCTTATGATAAAGCTCCGCATGAGCCGAATGATATCGACCTTGTAACTGTGGAAGCCAAGTTTGATATTGAGGGGTTATACGAGAGATTTGGACACAGTTTTGTCGATGATGTGGCCGAACAGTGGGCTGACCCGTGCCTTGCGAAGCCGATTTTTGCTGCTGTGCAGTTGCAACGGCAGGAACTGGTCGAGGATGGTAGCTGGGGTGACTGGCAGGTTGTTCCCCGCAGCAAGATTGACCACTATGGGAAATTGTTCGAAATTGGAGAAGATGCCAGCGGTTTGCCAGCAGGCAGGTTAAAAGTGTGGAAGCTTCAGTTTGACGACCCGCAACTGCAAATAGACCTGTTGCAGCCGGAGGCTTATCAAATTGCATCAGCGAAAGAGGAGTGGTATCCTCCCTTGATACATAGAAAGTTCCTTGATATGCAGAGGAGAGAGGACAGTGAGGAAAGGCGAAAAGAAAGGGAAGAGGAGCAGAAGAGCAACGAAAGCACAGACTCGAGGCGTGCCAGAAGAACCCCTACGAGGTCAGGCTCTAGTCCGACTGGAAGGGCCGGGGGTGGACTTTACTCTGGAGGAAGGGGTAGTACGGATAGTCTTTATGGGGGCGTGGGCGCAGGCACAACACGTAGAAGAAGCGGTGATAGAAGGCGTTCGACCGACGATGCTCTGGGCGGTCTGAGCCCGGGCCTTCGTTCGACTGATAGACGTTCAAGAGGTTCAAGAGGCACAAGAGGCACAACGGATATAGGTGGATACGAAGACTATATGATGCCGGGTCTGCCTGGAGACAGACTAACTCGGAGGGGGCCATCGATGAATGACGTTTATGATGAATTTGACAAGATTCGGCTTACCTGGAGAACGCCTTTGGAGAAGATGCGTGAGCCTTTGGTGTTCTGGGCGCACGATGATACTGTTGAGCCGAGAAAGAGCTACCGATACAGAATTCGGTTGGGTGTACTTAATCCAGTGGCGGGGACGAATCAGTTAAGCGAGCAGGACATATCGCGGAAGAACGAAGTTGTTTTATGGAGTGAGTTTTCCGATATTC
>CAZLIO010000478.1:0-3678 GCA_964559025.1 uncultured Pirellulales bacterium
CGAATGGGGACACAACTTCCGGCCGGAGTACCTGAAGATCCCCCGATACCGCATCAACTTCAACATGAAGCAGGTACTGCTGCTCACCGCCACGGCCACGCCCAGGGTACTGGAGGATATGTGCAACAAGTTCGACATTCCTCCTGAGAATGCGGTGAGGTGCTGGCAATGAGAGAGAACGCAATCCTATGCCCTAAAAAAATGTTATGTGTTGCCAGAAAAATTAACCACACCCGAAAAGGCTGCCGAGCTGATAAACGATGAGCGTTACCACATAAGCTAAGGCGGTCAGGCCGAAGAATTGGAACAGCGCCCAGGCCCAGGAATTTGTTTCATGTTTTGTCATTGCAATGGTCGCTACACACGGGGTGGCAATCAGACAAAACAACATAATGCAAAAACCTGTTAACGGCGTATAGTTCGCCTGCAATTTTTCCCTTAAACTCTGCGTTTTTCCCTCAGCGCTGCCAACCCCCTGGGCCTGGTGTGAACCGACGGCATATACTATTGCTAATTGTGATACAAACACCTCTTTAGCAGCGGTTGCGCCGATAAGGGCCGTTCCGATTTTCCAGTCGAAGCCAAGCGGCTTCAACGCAGGTTCTATTGCCCGCCCTAACCGCCCAACCAGCGAATGCTCCAACCCGGCCTGCCTTGCCTGCTCAATAGTCAAGCCCGTCAAAGACTGTTCGCTCGGTTTCGGGTAACTGCCCGCCGCCCAGAGTATAATCGATATGACAAGGATTATTGTGCCGGCCTTTCTCAAATACATCCAGCCTCTATGCCACATGTGAATACAAACGGATTTGAGGGTGGGCATACGGTAAGGCGGCAGCTCCATAACGAACGGCGTGGTTTCGCCCTTAAAGACGGTCAATCGCAAAACCTTGATGCAAATAATCGCCAAGACAATCCCTATCAAATAAATAAACCAGAGCGTTGGCCCGCGCCATTTTTCCGGGAAGAAAGCCGGTATTATCAGTGCATAAATCGTCAGCTTTGCGCCGCAGCTCATCAGGGGAATTACCATTATTGTCGTAAACCTGTTGCGTCTGTTTTCGAGTATTCGTGCTCCCATTATGGCCGGGACCGAACATCCGAAACCGATAAGCATTGGTATAAAGCTTTTGCCGTGCAGGCCTATCTTGTGCATTACGTGGTCCATAATGAAGGCGGCCCTGGCCATATAGCCCGAATCCTCAAGAAGTGCAATAGCGAGGAACAGCAATAAGATATTTGGGAGGAACACAATTACCCCCCCTACTCCCCCTATAACGCCATCAACCAAAAGAGACATTAGCCAGCTCTCGGAGCCGGTGGGCCAAAAGGCGGCTATCGTTTTAGAAGCCCAGCCGAAAAACTGCTCGAGCCAGCTCATCGGATATTCGCCTATCTTAAATGTCGAAAAAAAGACCAAATACATCAATATCAGAAAAATCGGCAGGCCCAGGATGCGATTTGTTGCTACCGCATCTATCATATCGCTGGTGCTGTGACGCAATTCGACCGTGCTCTTGATAGTCTCCTGACAGGCACCAGATATGAAACCATACCGCCGGTCCGCCATTACAATTTCGGACTCATCGGCGTAAATGCTTTTAAGATGTTCGTTGCCGGCTGTAACGGCATCGAGCACTTGTTGGCTGTGGACTTTTTCAGTTATATCAGAGTCCTGCTCCAGCAGTTTGACAGCGAGCCATCGTGAGCCGTACTTTTCTGCCAACTGTTGCTCTTTATCATTGATGAGTGTTTCGA
The DNA here is from genome assembly GCA_964559025.1 of uncultured Pirellulales bacterium. Classification (GTDB taxonomy): domain Bacteria; phylum Planctomycetota; class Phycisphaerae; order Sedimentisphaerales; family Anaerobacaceae; genus NIOZ-UU13. The sequence goes on from CAZLIO010000478.1 coordinate 1,756, forward strand.
TTTCTGCCAGCTCATGCTCGATTTCCTCGCCGAAACTAACCTTATGAGTGCGCTGCCGTTTATCCTGGCGGGATGTTTCGACAATAGCATCGAGCAGCTCTATTTTGCCTTTGCCCTTATTGCCGACGGTTGGTACTATCATCGCCTCCATAAGCCTGGACAACTGTTCAGTGTCGAACTGCAAGCCCTTTTGCTCGGCGATGTCGCTCATATTGAACGCCAGAACCAGAGGCACGTTCATTTCAATAAGCTGTGTCGCTAAGTATAGGTTCCGCTCAATATTAGAGGCATCGACAATATCAACCACAACATCCGGATGCTCCTCGATTATGAAGTTACGTGCAACAAGCTCTTCTATTGAATAGGCCGTTAAGCTATACGTCCCCGGCAAATCCACGAGTGTTATTTCGAAACCGGCGTATTTACAGATGCCCTCTTTCTTTTCCACTGTTACTCCGGGGTAATTGCCTACGTGCTGGTGTGCACCGGTGAGCATGTTGAATATGGAGGTTTTTCCGCTGTTAGGGTTGCCGGCTAAGGCTACTTTGATTTTCTTGTCCATAATCCTGCAGTCTGTTTCACAGATTTGTTTTTGCTGCGAAAGTTAAGCTGAATGAATTTTCCCGTCTAAAAATATGGTTCTCTCAAAAGCTGCCGGTTTTCACAAAACCATAATCTTATGAGCCATCCCCCTGCCTAACATCATTTTTGAGTTTTTGACGCTTATCACAAAAGGTCCGGGTTGGTTGTTATTTACGACTGTTATTTTCACGTTTGGCACAAGCCCCATTGAGGCAAGGCGGCTGTTCAAACTCCGTCCGGCCTCTATGCCGACTAACTTTACCGTCTCACCCGCCTGAACCTTTGACAACGGCCTTGCTTTCTTTTGCTCCATTGCTGTTAGCTCGCTTACTTAGACATTCTGATTCTTTTTATTGCAGAATTTCTGGAATTCATTCGCCAAATCACGACCATTTTTGCTGCTTTGGGTTACAAACTCGATAAAACACAGAAGCTTTTCAATAATCCCGGTGCCGAGTGAATGTTCAGCTTTGCAGGCGGCCTTCTGGGCAATATCCGACTCGACACCTAAGACATTGACGAAAAAAGATTTCAGGATATTATGTTTATTGGCAATTTCGGCCGCTACAATCCTGCCGGATTCAGTGAGTGTTACATAATCGTATGGCTTATAGTTGGCCAGCCCCTTTTTCTTCAGGACCCGCAAGGCACCGGTAACTGAGGACCTGGATACACCGAGCAGTTTGGCTATGTCCTTGCTGCGGGCGACGTTGGACTCACTGGTAAGGTTGAGGATCGCCTCGAGATAATCTTCCAGAGAGGCACTTAGGTTGTCGTTTTTTGCTGTGACCATATCTATTTTTCCTTATTTTGTGCGTTTTGGCTAATATAGTTAGGCTTGCCTAACTTTGTCAAGGTTTTTTTTAAAATTTTTTTCAAAGGGGTAATTGTTTTGTCAGGTAGAGTGGTTTATAAAAAAGCTCCTGCTGTTCAGAAAAGCAAAATTTGAAGGAGGTAAAAGAAAGCAGGAGCTTTTTTCAACCAATTGTATAATAGCATTTTTTGTTAGTTGGGTCAACTAAATTAGGCCATACTCAAGAAATTAAAAGACTGCATGCTAAAAAACTCTGCCGAAATGCACTTAAAAGTGAGAAATAATACATACAGGAACAGTGTAGTAAGGAAGTGTGGGAAAAGGATAAAATGAAAACAATAAAACTAAAACTCCTGCTGGTTTATATGTTCTTTTATCCACTCTTTAGATATGCGGGGGTCGTTCGGTTCTATCTCAACGAGTATATACTCCTCTCTTGCTATGTCTTTCAAAAATTCCGGTGCGAACTTCGGCAAATATATAGTTTCTTCCTTTTTCGTGGATTTGGCATCATGAAAGCGGCAAAG
>CAZLIO010000479.1:0-3673 GCA_964559025.1 uncultured Pirellulales bacterium
CGGGCTGGAAGCCCGTGCCACATCAGGAAACTGCTGATTCAGTTGTCTGGCTAAACACATACAACATTTTGCTGCGAAAATACCGAAGGAGTCAGCCGCTTTGCAGTCTTTTATAAAATCTGTACCGCTTTAAGGAAAAGACTTGCCATATTGTACGTGAGAAGTTACAGTTTTGCGAAGTATTATTTCCGGCAGAGCAAGTATGAGGTAAGTGCTGCCGGCAGGAGCGCAAAGTGCGAATTCGTTAACAGGAAAGAGTTATGCAAAATTGAGGTTAGGCATATATTATTTAAGAAAATCATGTTTTCTATTTTCTTGAATAATCAACTAACTGTCTATTATACAACACCGTACTGTTTGGAAAGAAAAAATTAAAAGACAATTTTTTCTTTCCAAAGTATGCCTAACCTCGATTTTGCAGAAGTCATCTTAAAAGGAGCCAAAGGAGAGATGCAAACCGAGCTTGAATATCGAACGTTAATCGACCTGTTTATTGAGTCCCTTAGTAAAATCAAATCTTTAGATAAAGAATGCCTTGAAATCATCAGGGCGGAACGGCAGGAAAGTCTCACCTTCGGACAATTGAAAACAAAAGCACAAGATTTTGCGTTATGGCTTATTCAAGACAGAGACATCCACGTAAAAGACAAAGTAGCGGTATTGGGCAAAAACCGTGCGGACTGGGACGTGGCTCTTTGGGGGATTATTTTGGCCGGAGCTGTTCCGGTATTGATTGACCCGGAAAGACCTGTCGAGGGGGTAATAAATCATCTGCTTCAGACCGATGCGCGGCTAATTGTTATGGCCGACGATTATCAGGATGCTGCTTCCCGGCAGGAGCTCAAAGAGTGGGCATCCGGTCGAGGTATAGGTCTAATCGAGATGACCATTTTTGAAAAAATCGGCGTTAGCAGTACTGAAAGGGCCGAATTATTTGAAAAAATTCGGGATGAGGTGCAGGCTGAGGACACGGCGGTGATTTTGTGCACTTCGGGTACGACCGGCGACCCGCGGGAAGTTGAGCTGACGCATATCAATTTTATTGCCAATATTCAGGGTTCCGTGGAGAAGATAAAATTAACTCACGAGGATACGCTCGGGCATATTCTGCCGCCACATCACTCTTTTGGTCTTACAGCCGGTAAACTGCTGCCATTCTATGTCGGTGCAAGTAATGTTTACACCAACCAATACCGCCGAGTGTCCGAACTTATAAGGGACAAGGGTGTAACTATTTTCATCGCTGTGCCTGCTCTTTTTACGGTTCTGGCAAAGAATGTTGAGGAAAATCTTTCCAAACTGAAACAAAAGAATCTACCTGTTAAACTGCTTGACCGCTGCCTGCCGAAGCTGGTTGGAGAAAGAATGATAAGAAGGCTGGGCTGGGGCAGGCTTCGGTTTTTCTTATCAGGCTCGGCGCCGATGCCAAAGTGGGTGCTGGATGTGTTCTGGCGAAGAGGCATATTGCTGTATGAAGGCTATGGCACTACGGAAAACTCTCCTGTTTACGGATTCAACGAAAGTCCGGGAACATTAGGCTCTGTTGGTAAACCCATTTCAACTATCCTTGTAAAGATTGTCAACGAAGACGGGCAGAGTCTCCAGGCCGGTGAAAAGGGTGAGATTGCCCTCGGCGGGCCGTGTATTATGAAGGGATACTATAAAAATCCCAAAGCTACCCGGGCTGTCGTTAAGACAGACGAGGACGGCATCCGCTGGCTGCTAACAGGCGATTTGGGCTTTCTGGATGAGGATGGAAATCTTTCCATTACCGGTAGAAAAAAATACCTGATTGTGCTGCCCGGCGGTAAAAATGTTAATCCTGAATTAGTTGAATCAGCACTTTCGCAGGCCCATTATGTAAGAGAGTTATTGGTGGTTCCGGATTTGCGAAAAGACTCGGTTGGTATAGAACAGGAGACTGTCAGGGCAATCGTCCGGCCGGACTGGGACGTGATAGAGACCAATACCAGTTTTTCATACTCTGATTTGGTCAAGCAACCTCAGGTCCTCAAGACGCTCGTTTGGCAAAGCGTTAATGAATGTCAGAAACAAAGCAGGCGGTTGTCCTCTTATGAAAAGGTATCGTCGCATCATATTGAAATAAGAATAGAAGAATTTCAGAAAACCTCGACCGGTAAGATTAAACGAGAGGTTTATATGAAGGTATGATATTAATGTCCCATTCAGGTAATGGGTAGTAGTTAACTTTGTCTCTTTTAGGAGGTTCTGTAATGCAACGTTATTTTTCCCGTCGAAAGTTTCTAAAGACCGCTGCGGCCGGCAGTGCCGCTCTGGCAATGTCCGCCAGAAGTTACTCCCGCGTCATCGGTGCCAACGACCGGATATCTATCGGCATCTTAGGCTGCGGCGGACGGGGTCTCGGCGCTCATATGCCAGGCGTGTACAAACACGTCGAGACCGAGAATTTTGAAATCACGGCTGTGTGTGATCCCTGGCGGCTCAGGCGTGAGGCTGCTTCGGCGCAGGTGAAAGAATGGTACGGACGCGAGGCGCGAAAATTCTCATCATATCGCGACCTGGTGGCACTTAAGGACGTTGATGCCATTATGATTGCATCGTGCGACCATCAGCACACCACGCACCTGAAAGCCGTTGCCGAGGCCGGCAAGGACGCCTACTGCGAAAAGCCGCTGGCGAGGAGGCTTGACAGACTCCGGGATGCCTGCGATGCCGTTAAGAAGGCGAAGATTGTTGTTCAGATTGGCACGCAGTTACGGAGCTATCCCACTTTTACCGGGTGTCGGGAGCTTTACAAGACGGGCATCCTCGGCACGGTTGGGCGTATCGAGCAGTGCCGGAACAACGAGCGGCCTTACTGGTACAGTTATGTCAAGGACGTCAAGGCCGAGGACGTGGACTGGAAGGAATTCCTGCTGGATACTCCTTTCCAGAAGTTTGATCCGGTATTGTACTCGGGCTGGTATGGTTACAGGCTGTTTTCCGACGGGCCGGTTCCGGGGTACGCCAGCCACTTTATCGACCTTGTACACTATATTACCGGCGCGAAGTTCCCCAGGAGCTGTGTCTGCCTGGGCGGCACGTTTACCTATAAGGATGAGCACAACTTTACCTGCCCCGACCACGTTCAGGCCTTGTGGATTTACCCGGAGGGATTTATGGTCAGCTACTCGACGAACTGCGGTAACGGCAGCGGCAACAGCTTCAAAATCTTCGGCGACCAGGGTGTGATGGATATGGTCAACTGGAATGCACCTTTTATAACCGCCGAAGGTGGAGCTAAACGAAGAGGCGAGATACGGGGCAAGAATCCCGTCAAGGAGGTCCCGCGGCCGGACCACTTCCTTGATTGGCTACAGTGCCTGCGAACGCGAAAGACACCCAATGCCTCCATCGACGCCGGTTATCAACATGCAGTGGCCTGTATAATGGCGATGCAGTCTTTTGATACCGGACGCCGAACGATATACAACCACGAGAGACGTGAAATTCGTGAAGGGTAGGGCGCACGAGGCGTTGTCGTTTTGATGAATTTGGATACCGAGTAAAATATGAGTTCTGCAAAATTGCAGGTTAGGCATATATTATTTAAGAAAATTGTTTTTTTGATTTTCTTAAATAATCTTGTAACTGTTTATTGTGCAAGAGCTTACTGTTTGAAAAGAAAAAAACAAAAAAAACGTTTTTTTCT
>CAZLIO010000480.1:0-3664 GCA_964559025.1 uncultured Pirellulales bacterium
CAGTGGTGAGTATGCGCCGGCCTCGGTGATGGCACTTTTACCTGCTGCAATTGATAAACTTCTGGGGATTTATCTATTGGTAATTATCGTGAGGGAAATATTTATAATTAACTCCCCTGCTTTAACTATCGTCCTGTCAATCATAGGTGCCGCCACGATTATTATTGCCGTGATGATTGCGATGGTTCAGCACAACCTCAAAAAGCTGCTGTCCTATCACGCTATCAGCCAGGTCGGTTATATGATACTTGGCATAGCAACAGGCACGCCCGTTGGTATTGCCGGCGGAATATTCCATATGCTCAACAATGCAATTTATAAATGTTGTTTATTCTTATGCGGCGGTGCGGTCGAGCAGGCTGCCGGAACGGCTGAGCTGGATAGACTCGGCGGCCTGGGTAAAAAAATGCCGATTACTTTCATTACTTGTCTGATTGCCGCTCTGAGTATTTCCGGAATACCACCTCTTAACGGATTTGTTTCCAAATGGATGATTTATCAGGGAATAATTAAGATGGGCGCCCAACAAGCAGGAGGAGCCGCCGGCCTTTGGCCCATCTGGCTGACTTGCGCTATGTTTGGAAGCGCCCTTACTTTAGCTTCATTTGTAAAACTTATACACTCGATGTTCCTCTCCCGTCTGCCGGACGGGCTAAAAGATGTAAAGGAAGTATCTCCGGCGATGACCATTCCGATGACGGTGCTTGCTTTGCTGTGCGTGTTCTTCGGTGTCTTCTACCACGTACCGCTCAAACTTTTCATTTATCCTGCGCTGGGTATAGAACCAGGTACTGCAATTTTCGGTACCTGGATGTCTGGCATTGCCACAATCCTGTTAATAATCGGCATTGGTCTTGGCGTGCTTATCTGGTTTGTCGCAAGATTGTCGGGAAATATCAGGACCGTGCCAACCTGGACCTGTGGCGAAGTGCAGAGTAATGAATCAATGAGAATACCAGGGACACATTTCTACAAAACTGTTTCGCGTATGGGCGGCCTAAGACAGCTTTACACGGGCCAGGAAAAAGGATATTTCGACCCTTACGACCAAGGCGGAAAAATAGGACTGGGACTGACTGCTTTTCTGCGATGGCTTCATTCCGGCGTGCTGCCGATGTATTTGACATGGGTAACTTTGGGATTATTGATAATTATATTTATAGTTTGTGAAATTCGGTGAGGTTAATATGGCTATATTCTACATCTTACTTCTATTCATGATAATCGGTGCTATTATTGCGATTGAAACCAGTAATCTGCTAAGCTCTGTAATATGTATCGGCGCCATCGGATTTGGTGCTTCTATAATGTTCTTATTTTTACGGGCGCCGGATATTGCAATAACTCAGATTGTGGTCGAAGTCTTAGGATTGATTATATTGATTCGCTCCACAATCTCCCGCGACCTGACTTTTATCAGTGGTGACAAAGAGTTCTTCGGGACGGTTATTTCGGTCGTGATTATCTTCGTAATTTTCCTGGCCGGCGTACAGGTATTCGGGACGTTGCAAAATTTTGGAACGCCCATTTTTGCCAACGTTCCCGACGCTGCTTCACAGACCTATATCAATGAGGGACTTCAAAGCACGGGGGCGGCGAACATCGTAACATCGGTTATTCTGGACTTTCGTGCCTATGATACACTTGGTGAGACGACCGTGCTCTTTACTTCGATTATAGGCGCAACTGTAATACTACGAAAAAAGGCCAAAAAACTGATTGAGGAGCCGGACTAATGAATCCCGTTGGAAATGTTGTGGCGAACTAATGGCGCATTAATAAGAGGTAATAATATGGAACAAGAACAGCAAAATTCCGGTGTTGTGCGGAAAGAGAAAATTTCTCACGGGGCCAAAGGAATGACAATAATTGTAAAAAATATCAGCAGTTGGGTTAAGATACTGATTGTCCTCTTTGGCATTTACATTGTTCTTTTTGGGCACCTTACTCCCGGTGGCGGCTTTGCCGGCGGTGTCATTTTAGCTTCTTCATACGTGCTGCTTATGTTGGCGTTTGGCAGGGAATTTGTGGAAAAGGACCTGCCTTTGGCGATTGACTCAAAGATTGATTGTCTCGGTGCGCTGCTCTTTGCTCTGATAGCTATTTTGGGTTTTGTTTTTGGTGGGACTTTCTTCTTTAATTTCCTGCATCAAAAGTACCAAATAGGCGAGTCTTTTCATCTCATAAGTGCAGGGACAATACCTTTAGCGAATATTGCCATCGGCCTGAAGGTGGGTGCTTCGTTATTTCTGGTAATTTTTATGCTTTCGACATTTAGACGTGATACGTCGTCTAACAAATAAGAAGTTCACCTCGTTAGAAATTCTATGACGGGGTAATAATATGATGATATTCAAAGAATATAATTTGAAAATGGAAAGTTTCTAACGGGGTAAAACTAATGCCTTATGCACTGTGCTTTTTATTGTTTATGCTCGGGCTGTATTGTGCAGTCGTAAAAAAGAATATGGTCAAGATTGTCATAGGCATTATGGTTATGGAATATGCCGTCAATCTTTTCCTGATTATGCTCGGCTATCGTACCGGCGGTACTGCACCCATAATCGACAAGGGCCAGCTCGAAGCAGGAATGGGGCAATTTATTAACACCTCTGTTGACCCCCTGCCTCAGGCCCTTGTGCTTACGGCAATTGTTATTAGTTTGGGGTCTTTGGCTCTTATGATTTCGATATGCATCAGAGTTTACGAAAAATACGGCACCTTTGACATCACTCAAATAAGGAGACTAAAAGGATGAGCATACCGCTGCCTTTTTTCATTGCTGTTCCTTTAATAGTGGGGTTTTTGCTTCCTGCTTTCGGGAAAAAAGGCAAATCTGCTGCAACAGTCTTGGCCAATCTCGTAACCGTTTTTCTGCTCGTATTTGCGGTTGCTTCTATAGGTAAGACAGAGGTTTATGAAATAGGCAAATGGTCTATCCCGCTCGGGATTAATCTTGTCCTTGATGGTTTGAGCTCACTTCTTCTTTTGGCTATTAGTGTTGTTAGTGCCGCCGCAATGCTCTTTAGCGTTAGGTATATGGAGCGGTACACCGCCAAGACAAAATACCTGAGCCTGTTTCTCCTTATGGTTGCTGGTATGAACGGTGTTGTACTCTCCGGAGACATCTTCAATCTGTTTGTATTTCTGGAAATTGCTTCAATCGCATCTTACGCACTTGTTGGCTTCGGCTGTGAGAACGAAGAGCTTGAGGCATCCTTTAAATATATGGTATTGGGCACTATCGCTTCTATATTCATTCTTTTTGCGGTTGCCCTTGTTTATGGTAATACCGGCACGCTTAATATGGCCTACATTTCAAAGGCAATCCAGGAATCAGGCTTAAATGCCGGTCTTAAGTTTGCCTTGGCTTTATTTATTGCCGGCTTCGGATTAAAAGCCGCCCTCGTGCCCTTCCACGCCTGGCTGCCTGACGCGCACCCATCCGCTCCTGCCCCGATATCTGCAATGCTCTCCGGTGTTCTGATTAAGTCACTTGGCGTTTACTCACTCGTGCGAATTGTCTTTAACGTTTTTGGGGTGTCCGTTTCAGTTAGCTGGGTATTGGTTGCGTTGGGTGTTTTAAGTATGGTAATTGGTGTGTTCTTGGCTGTGGGGCAATGGGATTTTAAACGTCTTCTCGCTTATCACAGCATATCACAAA
>CAZLIO010000481.1:0-3658 GCA_964559025.1 uncultured Pirellulales bacterium
GCTACAAAGCAATGAAAAATTGTCCTTGGAATACATTACTCGGACAAACTCCTAGTGTCTAAACGTACTCACTTTGGTTTGACAACCAAGTCCAACACCGTTTAGAATGCCCTACAGTTGGAAATAGTGAGTAACGGGTAGGAGTTTACACACTTGGGACAGTTAGTCCCACTCAACGAGCACATAGATATAATCTATGAACGTTTTTCTTTTAGCAACAGTGTTGTTATTCTTAACTTGTAACTGAAGTGAATTTATCTTTTCGCGAGTATCGGCGAGGCTTGTAACATCCCATGAGTCAACAGACTCATCGGATTGACCTTCATGCACCGGAGCATTTATTGACGCCCAAACCACCGGCTTAGCCGGCCAGCCTGTGCCTACAGACCATTCTAATTTTCCCTGGGCAAATCCTTCTTCCTCGAAGTGCTCGACGCGAACAACGACATATTTTATTACAGTATCTGCCGGGATAGTTACGTCTGAAAAATCATAGGATGTGTATAAGCCGGAGTCGGTTTCCCCCCGGTTGTTGTCGCTGGATTGGACAAAGTTAGTTTTGCCGTCTGCTGATAATGTTTTTCTGTTTCTTTGATTGTAGCCATCCAGCACAGTCAATTTTGCTATTTTGGGCGGAGGCGGATTTACCGTAATGGTAAATGATTGAGTGTCCAAGGCTGGGGTGCTATTGCTATCGGCGACTTTAACTACCACCTTATTATCCCCTACTTCGGTTGGTTTCCATTGTATCAACCCGGTAACTGCATCTATGGTCATACCTGTGGGTTTTATAGTTAAGGAGTAAGTTAGCTTATCTCCGAGGTCCAGGTCCGCGGCATTAACATCATAAGTATATAACGCGTCCACTGTAGCTTTTGTTAGAGGTGTCGAAGTGAACCTCGGGGCATCATTGACCGCCTTGACCGTAACATTCACATTAGCGGTATCAGTTAGGGCTTTGTCGTCGCTAATAGTGTAGGTGAATACATCGTTGCCATAGAAGTTCGCGTTGGGGCTATAGCTCATCGTGCTGTCAGGTTTGATGGTGACCGAGCCATTGGTGCCCTGGCTGACAGCAGTCACCGTAAGCGTGTCATTGTCTATGTCAGTGTCGTTGGCCAGCACATCAATGGTTACTGCCGGCGTGTCCTCCCGGGTAGCCGCAGTGTCATCATTTGCCACCGGCGGGTCGTTGACTGGGGAGACCGTGATTGAGACGGTTGCAAGGGCACTGTCCGCTGTGCCGTCGTTGACCTTGAAGGTGAAGCTGTCTGACCCGTAGAAATTCGGGCTGGGCGTATAGGTCAGGTTTGGCTCTGTCCCATTCAAGCTCCCGTTGGATGGACGCGCTATCGTACTATAGGTCAAGGGGTCTGAATCCGGATCACTGCCCATCAATCTAATCTCTACAGGCGTATCCTCCGTTGTGGACACCGCATAAGGTTCTGCCACAGGGAGTAGATTCGGAGCGACTTTGATGGATGCCGTTGCCGGGGCACGGTCCACTTTGCCGTTTTCGACTGGTTCTACCCGAAGTCTCACCATGCTTCCCGACGGGTCCCAGTCCTGCGGGTTCAGCATATGGACATGAAAACCGATTTGATAGATCTTGTCCGTCGATACGGGCGTTTTCGCAATCACCGTTTTTTCTGAAGCTGCCAGGCCCAGCGTAACCGGCTCATAGGTACGGAGCTGGCGTTTGCCGGTCGGACCGATCACGGCGCCGGCCACGAGCTTTTGCTTGAGCTGGGGTTCGCTTTGTCCGTTGATAGAAACCAGAGTCAACTTCAGGGCAAATGCTTCATAACCGCGTATGTCAGCTCCCACTAAGGTGCCTGTTCCCCCTTGGCCGCTGGAGACGAAGTTAAGCGAACGATTGCGGGGACTATTGCTCGGAAAATAGATGTCGAATTCTACGCCTGGACCAGCCGCCACAACCCTTTTGCCCTTCACGTGAGCACGGGTGCGATTCGGACCTTGCCAGTCCAGTGAAATCAGCTGCAGCTCGGACAGCGTCAAAATCCGGCTGGGCGGGATCTCCACAGGCTTGCCCACCACGACAGGCTTCTTTGAAGGCCTTTGGCAACCTACGCCACAAAGCCAAGAGACCAACACACACACGAACAAAACTCTATTTTTCACCGGCCAATCTTCCTACTTCCAATTTTTATAACATGGTGCCGTCCCAACGATTTCTCTTTTGCAACTCATTACAGAACTGATTGCCGCTCAACTTTCTGATGTTTTATCGGCATAAATTTAGGCCAAGTTAAGAAAGAAAAACAAAAGAAAGTTGATTTGCTTTACCGTGACCGAGTGTGTTATAATTATGGAAGACAAGCTCAGCGACGGAACTGGTCAGATTTAATTTGGATTGTCGATTTGGAAAAGCTTTTTTAAGAAGAGAATCAAGAAGAAATCTGTTATGTGCAAAGAAAACGGTTTTACCCCATTAGAAATAAATCGGATTCAGAAAGTGCAAAAGTTACGTTCGGCACTTCTAACGGGTTTTACATTAATAGAACTTTTGGTAGTGGTTGCCATTATTGCGTTGTTGATGGCGATATTAATCCCTGCGCTTCAAACGGCCAGAGAACAGGGTAAACGCGCGGTTTGTCTTAGCAATTTAAGGCAGCTGACGCTTGCGTGGATTATTTACGCAGATGAGAACGAGGGGAAGATATGTACGGCGTGGGTAGGCCGGCCGGATTCCTGGGTAAGTGTGGCCGGGCGCAATGCTTCTGAGGCCGAGCAAATAGAGGCTATGGAAACCGGAGTTCTGTTTCCATACGTGAAGAATTTAAAACTCTATAAGTGTCCAACGGGTGTCCGTGGGGAGATGGTGACGTACTCTATTGTCGGCTCTATGTGGGGCAGCAGCACGCCGGTTTCTGGGGGCCATCCCACGGAACTTTGTATTGAAAACAGGCTGCAGATTCAAAGGCCTGGCGAAAGAATCGTTTTTGTTGACGAAGGCAAGTGGCCTGGCAGCCCCTGGGGGGTTTGGCACGATAAGCCGATGTGGTGGGACATTCCTACGATACGACACAGTGACGGGACGGACTGGTCTTTCGCGGATGGGCACGGTGAGTACCATAAATGGAGAGACCGCCGCACGATGGACCTTGCCGTGCTGCGTGCTCCTTATGAGAATGTGAATCCTGATTATGCCAGTGTGTCCCATCCGGGCAATGAGGATTTGGAATGGGTGCAGAGGGGTATATGGGGGAAACTGCAATATGAACCAGAGCGTTGATAGGTCGAATTTTTATTAGGCCACACCCATTCACAAAACAATCTGCGTATCTGTTTTCAGTGTAGCAATCATCAATCAAAGAGACCTCCTTTCCAAAACTACAGAGCTGTTTTGGTGGGGTGGTTTCTGGAAAGAAAGAGCAGTTAAGTCTATTTGCAGTCGTCGCGGCGCCCAGTTAGGGTGGAATCTCACAAGATACTCCTGAGCTTTTAATTTAAAGCGTCTCGCAGGCCAATTTAATGATGAACTTGGTCTGGAGGTATCAAAACCTGTTGTTGCTCTTAAAAAAAGCGAGGCCTATACCGAACGAACCGGTATAAGCCCCGCATTGCCTGCACTTTCATAACCGCACCTGTGCCTGTGTTACCCCCTTTGCTGTCTGCGACAGCAGCCAAGGGGGTG